>JAIOSX010000358.1 GCA_021107345.1 Candidatus Aegiribacteria sp. | reverse complement strand
TTCTTTCCTTTGAGTACACTCTGCTCTTATTGAGATTTCCTTTTGTGGCCAGCAGTAAGTGTCATCTTATCAAACAGTACCCATTCGTCCTCCGGATTCATGGCCACATGTTCTGCCAGGCTATGTATACCAGCCTGAAAGGATATTTCCGATATCATACTCAAAACAGATGTGCTTCTCGCTCGCGCCGCATCAAGATGCGCCATGCCTGTCTGATACGTCTGCTGTACGACCTCTTCAGAGAATATGCCCACAAAGCCAGCGTCAAGGAGCCATCTCTCCATGAGTTCTCGCGTTGGGGTTCTTGGCTCGTCAATCTCGGTGACCTGGGGAAAGAACGTATGTTCGACGTCACTCCGGATCTGATCCATTGCGCCATACCTGATCAGTACGACTCCCGAAGGGGCCAGTACCCTGTTGCATTCTTTCAGCACTGCGAAAGGACTGTCGACGTGATGGAGCAAATGCGATAGGAAGACAACATCGAATGAGCCACCTGGGAAGGTCAGCGCGCCTGCATCTGCGAGGACCCAGTTCACTTTGCAATTGGAGTCCTTCTGCTTCGCTTTCGCAAGCATTTCAGCAGAGGAATCCACGCCTGTCACATTGAACCCCAGGCTGGTCGTCATAGGCAAAGAGAAACGTCCTGTACCACAGCCAAGATCCAGCATTCTTGCTCCCTTTGATGCCCCCGACAGCTTCGAGATCAGATTGAACCACAAGGTAGTATTCTGTGCCGAAAGCGAACGCCCCCTGTCATAGAATGAGGCGATCTTCCTGTAGTCTGCTTTGATCATGCGTCCATTGTCTCCTGTCAAACGGCATTTGGAATAATCTGCAAAACATTTCGCACCTGTTTTTTAGAATGGCTCCCATTTGTACGCCCGTCTTATCGGACTGTCATCGTATGTTGTTCCGCGGCCTGTGACGAAAACTGAATCTCCGGTGATGCCCTCAATCAACAGTTCGTAGTCCAGCCATCGAGGAGTTGGCATAATTTCCAGGATTTCTTCTATCTGAGTTAGTTCGGAGTTCACTACGAATACACCGAACAACTCATCGTTGGAATCACCATCAAAAGATCGATCTTCAGAGATGCCCCAGCCAACCATAACATACCGAGCTTGACCGTAGTTGAAGGCTTGCAGATCAAGAACCGCAACGTGCTTAATATTGGAGTTCCACGATATGAAAACCCTTTCGAGTTCGTTCAAAAGAGGGTTTCTCTCCTCTACTGCATCGCCAGCGGAGATCGAAGATACCGCGAGGATGATAACAAGCAACGCAAGAAGGTTGATCGATGGTAACAAAATTGATCGAGATATAGAACGGTGTTTCATCTGGCATACCACTCTTTCTATTGGCAAAGCCTACGCTACAACCTCACTGAAATAAATCGCTAGCTATTAGCGGCTACTATAAATAAATAATCACCAATCCTGCTTTCGTATCTCTTGATAACATTTTCTATTTCGTCAGACTCAATATCTCTCTGTAATTTATTTAATCCGTCTTTGAGTTCAGTATCTGAACACAAATTACAAAAAGAGGAAATCCCGGCTCTAATTTCAGAAGATAAATACATTTCAGGTCTTTGTTTACCGCTGTACAGGATCAAATCCTGATGTTCCGATGTTATGAAAAACAGCTTTGTCGATAGTACCGATAAACCACCTTGCGACATTGCAGCTTCAACAGACTCAAGAGATGGCATCTGTTTGCAGGATTTGTCCATCATTTCAGGGAAGTAGTGACACAACCAGTAGGTGCGCATCTGCTGAGGCGTAGATGTAAACAGAACTAGTTTACCGTCAGGTTTTAACACCCGTGAGATTTCTGAGACAGCTGAAGGTAAATCTGTGAAATGATGAATAGCCAGTGTGCAAATTGCGCCATCAAAAAAGCCTTTATCAAAACCAATATTATCCACATCAAGCTGATGCCAGTTGACCAGACCGGATTTAAACTTTGCTTCTGACAGCATTTGTTCAGATCGATCAAAGGCGTGCCATGTACCGCCAAATTTGGAAATCTCAGATGTATAGTTACCCGTTCCACAGGCTACATCCAGGTAAACCTTATCCTTTTGAACATCGAGCAGCACACGAAGATTCTGGATTATTCTGGGATCAGCCCTGCGGCTTGCATCATATCCCGCTGCGATTTTATCGTAGATTACACTCATGATTCCCTCATAAAGGTAACGGCACTGATCGGCGATTGCTTCATCTTATTATTCGAAGCTTTCAGTCTTTCATTCAATTCCCAGAGTGCGGTTCGATTGCTGTCCCACTTAAGTAAACTGCAAGCCTGCTCGTATGTTACCCATTGGAATTCAGAATGCTCTCGTGACAGGGAAACATCACTGTTTCCAGCATCAACAGCGAAGCAGTACTCAGGGATGACATATACATCGTCACCCCAGGAACCGGCGTCGGTAAAACAGTCTTTTGGCACCGTCGACATGGAATCGAGCTGGATGAATTTACCTTCAACACAAACTTCTTCCTGTGTTTCACGTTGTGCAGCCTGGATAGGGGTTTCGCTATCCTCTCCACCACCTGCGACGAATTGCCAATGGTCGGAATCGCTTCGCTTAAGTACTGCAAACTCCAGACCTGCTGCCCTGCAGCGGAAAAGTATTACCAGAACCTGAAAAGGTGCTCTCATAAGTGTTGAATCATCATTTCTCCTAAAACGGTGATCCAGGCATGCCCCTCAGGGAACCTTTTCTCAAGATGGCGGAGAAGCCATGCCCGCGCCTTGAAGGTCATACATGGAACGGCGAGATCGAAGTCAGACTGATCCTTTGCCAGTGTCTGCGGCTTCGCCTTGTAAAGAAGCTGTATCTCAGGACACATAAAGGGAACACCAGCGGACGTGTATCGTCCGAGCCCCTCGAGGGGCCCCTGTATGCCTGGGTCACGTTTGAAGATCCATCGGTCGCCGTCGGTGTCAAGGAGCATGATCTGAAATGCCCAGGGTGACTCTGGCGTACGTCGACACCAGATATCGTCAAAAGGTCGACTTTGAAATTCGCCCGTCTGCCATGGTTTAAAGCCAGGTTGCTGAGTTTTATACAGATCCCAGTCGGCAAGATGTCTCTGAACTTCGAGCTGGTCATCCCTTCGAATGAGCACATCCATATCTCCGTGTGTCCTCGTCTGGCGGCCCAGGAAAAGGTCGATTGCCCATCCTCCGGCAATCCACCAGGAAACATTCAGACCCGACATCATATCGGCTACTTCTTCAACCGACAGCGGTTCCCATTTGTGATTATCTTCATTCATTCTTCATCTCAATCAGGTAACAGTTTAAAACTCTCCTTTTGATGCAAATTCCACGAGGATTATTCATGCAACTCTTTACCAACCCCCATTCTGCCAGTTTCTCTGTTTTTCTTCGCGATAGCGTTGTACCCAAGCCTCCGACAGATCATCAGCAAGCTTTTCTGTACTCTGGTTCGCGAGTCCAAGATCATTTGGTACTGTGAGCCCAAGATAATCCAGTACTGAAGTTAAGGTCGATGCTTTGTCGGCGATGAAGTCCTCATAGACAACTGTATGAGGAACGATACCAGCTGCAAAAAAGAACTCCTGCGTACCTGCTTCCCTCATTACAGCCTCACAATATAAATGATCGATAGCCTCAAACAGGTATTCATCTCCAATATCCTTTGCTTCGGGCGGAGCACCGTATTCACGATGAAATTCCCCGGACTTTATTGCCTTCCACCATGATACCGCAAGACGAACTTTATTTCTTCGTGTAATCCAGATGTGCTTGCAGTTAGGAAACACAGCATCCAGTACCTGTATATCATCCATCCCTTTTCTGCCGCAATTCGGAAATTGTCTGAATAGTTCCATCATTTTCGTGTGATGTGGCTGAGAAAAACCCACTTTCAGGCCAAAGACGCCATTTGCATCAAGTCCATTTTTCCAGATAGCTTCCTGGAGTTCGCAGGGTTCATTACAGTTGTATTTGGCATAGAGTGCTTCCGGTTCATTTTCCTTCGTATGCAGCCACTCATTTGGGTGACCAGCCACCCTTGAATTCTCCAGGCATCGACAAAGGTAAGTGCTTCCTGTACGCTGACTCGACCAAATGATGTAAGATTTCTCCGGTCTACAAGTTTTTGTGTCCTTCGCTTTTTGCATAACATAGATTCCTTATCAGATTAATCCACAACACTCTAAATCAGAAAACTGTAAAATACATCCCTACGCTATCCGCACAGGACCGCAGTTCTGTTTCATTTTGTTGTTATCATATTTTTGTTATCATTTTGTTTTCAGATTCTTCACGACAGTATGCAATGCAGAAGAGTTCCCGCCCATGTGTATGGTTTTGTTCGCTCTTCTATCCTATTCAATTTTATCTATTCTTCTCTGGTGTCTTCCACCTTGAAACTCAGCATTCAACCAGGTGTCCACAATTTTGATTCCTTCTTCCACAGATACCATTCTTCCGCCAATAGAGATCATATTCGCATTATTATGTTCTTTCGTCAAGCGAGCACTTTCGACATTCCAGCATACACCACACCTTATTCCCTCAGTTTTGTTTGCGACTATCGCCTCGCCATTTCCGCTTCCTCCAAAAACGATTCCGTAATCACTTTTTCCTTTTGCGATGCTCTCTGCCAATGGATGACAATAATCAGGATAGTCAACTGCTTCTTCACTATCAGTTCCAAAATCCACTATTTCATATCCCCGTGATTTAAGATGTTTTTTAATAGCTTCCTTCATTTTGAAACCGGCATGATCTGTTCCGAGGGATACTATCTTCATTCCTTTCTTCCTATTCTTGTTAGTGAACAATTTGGATCCAAGATGTCTTTCTGTTACTGAATAGAACGCTCTGCATAAGCATTTGCGTAGCAATATGCTTCATGCAGTTTATATTCTATTATCTCTCTATGGCAGTTGTATCATGTTCCAGAATATAGACTTTGGGGTAATCGACTGGCTGGCGATCATAAGCTAAATAGCCATTCCTGAAGCAGTACTCCAGACCTTCGACAGC
>JAIOSX010000185.1 GCA_021107345.1 Candidatus Aegiribacteria sp. | reverse complement strand
GGGGCAGAACGGAGAGGAACAGGCCCATGTTCGAGATAGGCGGCCTGGCCTACGTATATCTTATCTATGGTGTTCACAGCTGCTTCAATGTAACATCCGGAAATCCGGGAAGTGGAGAGGCCGTGCTGATCCGTGCCGTTGCACCGCTTGAGGGCATTGAACTTATGCGCGTGCACCGCAGGACGGAAAAACTTGTAGATCTCTGCAGTGGTCCGGGCAAACTCTGTCAGGCATTCGGAATAGACAGAAGACACAATGGAATCTCACTTATAGATGGAGAGATTCAAGTACTGGTTCCGAGTGCTGGCGTTAGACAAGAAATATCCGTCACAAAACGGATTGGTATTACCAGAGCTGCCGACTTGAGAAGAAGGTTTGCTGTCAAGGGCTCCAGGTGGGTCTCCAGGGGGAAATGAAGTTATAGACATGGCCTTATTTCTTTCATAGTTTCATAATAGACAAGCAGATATGAATGAATCACCGGAATATCCTGAAAAGTTGTAATGGAGGAATAATGTCGCGGTATCTTGCAGTTGTAGTTTTCCTGTACTCATCAGCCTTTGGCGGCTCGATAGATTTCAGTCTCGAGTACAGTCCGGATGATATCGAATTTTCACTGCATCGGGATTATCTCCGGCTGGAACTCCCCGGCTGTTATTCTCTTGGAAAACCTGGCGAACCGCTGCTGCCGGTTCAGTCGGTGGTTCTGGCAATTCCTGCCAGCGCTTTGAACGTTACCGTTTCTCTTGAATCTTCCTCAATCATGGTACTGAGCGCTAAAACCATCGTTCAGCCCTGTGCTGTGCCAAGGCCATTCAGCGCTGCTGACGCCACTCCGGAGATCATCGAACCTGATTTAAGCATATATGGAACCGATGCGTTGTGGCCCTCCAGCAGGATTTCCAATGTTCGTACCGGATCAAAAGCCGGTTTCATGCTTCTCAGTTTTCAGGTAAGCCCTGTCAGATACAATCCTGTCAGAGGTGAGCTGGAAATGGCTGAAAGAATTGTCGCCCATGTCAGCTGGAGTGAGGGAGCAGGTGTATTCAGAACACCAGGACAGATAGAGAGAGGCCGAAGGCAGCTTGAAGGCTGGATAGACAATCCGGAATGCCTTTATAGTTACTCCCCTGCATTGTCTTCGGCAGAAGGAGCGGTTGATCTCATTATAATAACCTCCGATGACTATTCCGATTCCTTCACTCAGCTTGTTGATTACAAGAACGCTACGGGCATCACAGCCGAACTTGTGGATATTGCTTCAATCCTTGGTGGCGGTTCCGGCTGGGACGATTCGGAAATCCTGAGGAACTACATAATCGAAAGATACCAGAACGACGGTCTGCAGCATGTTCTGCTGGGCGGTGATGAAACGGTTGTTCCGGTTCGGATGATAAACCTCTACTGTGAAGGTTATTCGGATTGCGTTCCTGTTGACCTCTACTACAGCGACCTTGATGGAACGTGGGACGCCAGTGGTGACCATGATTACGGACAACCCGATGATGACCTCGATCTTTACAGCGATGTGACAGTTGGCAGAGCACTTGTCGGTTCTCAACCCGATGCCGCTCTTTTTGTTGAAAGAACTCTTGAGTATCAGCAGAATCCGCCTTCCGGAGACTGGCAGTCAACGGCTATGCTCTGCGGGGCCGGGCTCTTCCCCGGATACACAGGCGCTAAGGTATGCGATTCGATTGCGGTCAATCTTCCGATGGAGTGGACGGTTCATAAAGCGTACGAAACAGCGAAATCCTCTGACGGTTTTACAACCCCTGTCGATATAATCAACGATGGAACCAACTGGGTTCACTACGCAGGCCACGGTAATACTACGGGCATTTACTGGCAGGGCTACCCCTCCAGCATGATGACCAATTCCATAGCATCCGGTTTAACAAACGGGAGCAAAGCCGGCGTTCACCACAGCATCGCTTGTATGCCGGGGGCTTTCCATGACGGCGAATGCTGTGCGGAAGCTCTGTGGCATAATCCGGGCGGGGGAGCCGCTTCCGTCCTGTTCAATACCAGCTACGGCTGGGAGGGAAATATCCCCGAGATGGGCGTAAGTGAATGGATGTGTGTGTACCTCACTGAGGAGGTATTTCAGCTGAGCAATACTCTGATCGGTGAAGCCTTCTCCACGGCAAAGGACAGAAGGGTTCCCCTCTGGAGTGGAGGGTTCGATCGCGAGCTTTACTGCATCCTTGACTGGCATGCCTTTCATGATCCTACAATGGCCGTTCTTGACGGTTTGACGGGAATAGATGAATCTTCCGGATCCACCCCGCTTCCTGATCAGATTGATATCAGAAATCCCAGACCGAACCCGGCAATATCATCGATAACATTCACCACGAATTTCTCAACCTCACAGGCATACATCGAAATATTCGATCTTACCGGCAGGATTGTCTGGAGGAGTATCACCACGGAGCCCGGTTCCGTTCAGTGGGATTTCAGCATCAGCAGAGATATTTCCACAGGCGTATATTTCGCGGTGATCAGAAGCGGCGGATTCTCAGACTCGGCAAGGTTTGTCATCACCCGGTAGGAAAGACGGTCGTTAATCAGAACGGTTCATTTCTGAATCTGATAGTACTCTAACTGTGAGGAGTATCAATCCGATTCAACAGGTAATTCTCAGAGTTCGAATCCCGTCGGGGGTACCAACTTCCAGAAATTTCAAATTTTTCAAAAAATGACTCGCGTTCCGCGAGTATTCTCCACGGCATCGGGTATTGGATTTGCATTATTGGATCTGTTTTCGATCCAAGAGAGCTGAAACCCTTGAGTCCAAATGCAGAGGAGACTTCCGAGTCCGGCAGGATCGGTATGAAGGCAGATGATGAGCTGTCTTCAGTCTGAATTGTTGAGTCGGTTATATCATTGACATAATTATCCATACAGTCTGACTGATTGGTGCTATCTGATGTGAGTCCGGCGCGGAATGGCTTGTCTATTTTTG
>JAIOSX010000042.1 GCA_021107345.1 Candidatus Aegiribacteria sp. | reverse complement strand
TTTTTCATTGAAAGACAGGGGAATTTCGGGAACGTTCTTACCGGTGATGAAGCGTCGGCTGCAAGGTACATCGAATGCAGGCTTACCGATCTCGCCCGTGAGACACTGTTCAACAAAAGAATCACCGATTTCGAAGCCAGTTACGACGGGCGTAACCAGGAACCCGTCCTCCTGCCCGCGAAGCTACCTGTCCTGCTTCTCATGGGTGCGGAGGGCATAGCAGTAGGAATGTCAACAAGAGTACTTCCCCACAATTTCCATGAGGTTCTGAAGGCCCAGATATCCTGCCTGAAAGGGCAGGATTTTAAGCTGTATCCTGATTTTCTACAGGGTGGTCGTATTGAAGTATCCGATTACGATGACGGCAGGGGAAAGGTAAGGAACAGAGCAAAGATAGAGAAGGACGGCAACAAGAACCTTATTATCAGGGAACTGCCATGGGGAACCACGACTGAATCGCTGATAAACTCCATCGAACTCGCATCCAAAAAGGGCAGGATAAAGATATCTTCAATTGACGATTACACTACTGACTCGGTCGAGATCAACGTGAGGCTTTCTCGCGGAGTCGGTATGGATGAAGGGTTGAAACAGCTTTTCGCTCATACGGACTGCGAAACTTCCCATTCCTCAAACATCGTTGTCATCCAGGACGGTGTTCCTGTCGAAACTACCGTATCGGAGATGATCCACTACTGTACCGGCAGGCTGATAGAGATACTGAAACTTGAATTGAAGCTTGAGATCAGCGATTACACCGGAAGGCTGCACTGGCTGACCCTTGAGCGGATCTTCATTGAGAACAGGCTTTACAAGAATATCGAGGAATGCACTTCCTGGGATAATGTAAGAGAGGCAGTTCTCCAGAGTCTGAAGCCATTTACAGACGAGATCAATCTGGACATTACAGAAGAGGATATCGACAAACTCCTTTCGTTGAAAATCCGAAGGATCTCAAGATTCGATATTGACAGTCACAAGGAAGAGATGGGCATAATCCGGAAGAAGATGAAGAAGGCCAAGTCCAATCTCAGAAATATTGTACAATACGCAATAGACTATCTGGAAAAGCTTGTAGAGAAGCATGGGAGGAATTATCCCAGGTTAACCAGCATAGAGGATTTCAGCGATATTGATGTGAAGGAAGTTTCCATAAGAAATCTCAAGGTCGGCTTCAATTCCGATACAGGTCTTCTTGGAACATCAATAAAGGGAGACAGGACATTCAGTGTTTCCGAGTACGACAGGTTCGTATTCTTCCTTGACAACGGAACCTACAGGGTTATTCCAGTTCAGGAAAAGTATTTCATTGATGGAAATGTCCTTTTCTGTGGTGTGCATGACAGGGAAATGGCCTTTACAGTTGTCTATCAGCAGAAGCAAACCAGGATAGCCTTCATCAAAAGGTTCTGTATCGGCAGCTTCATTCTGGACAAGGAGTACAGGTTCACCCCCGAAGGAGGCGAGGTTGTATTCTTCACTGGCGAACCTGAAATGAAGCTTGATTTCTGGTTCCAGCGGAAGAAGAGGATGCGGAGCAGGAAGGACGAATGCCTTATATCCGATTTCCGCGTTACCAGTGAAAGCGCGAAGGGCGTTCAGCTGTGCGGAAAGAAGATAATTTCCAGTATAAAAGGCGTTTCGCTGGATAATGATGATGAAGATTCCGTTGCCCCGCCCGAAACCGATAATACCGCCGACAAGGCGGAAACTCCTGATAATGAGCAGGAAACTACGGATGAGAGCTCCGAAATCGAACCACCGTCTCCAGAAGATGTCATAAAACAGGCTGAAGATTTCCGCGAAATGTCGGCAGAAACACTTAAAAGGGTTGAAGAAGTCATTCATCCGGATGACGACGAAGATGCAGACGATCTTTTCGGAAGCCTGAGTTGATTTTTGAATCCCGTCCGGAGACGAATCGGCCTGTAGGACAGATCGAAGACCCTGAGTTTTGAAAAAAGCGGTTTTAAAAACAGCATTCTGGCAGACTGATAATGCAACGTTCCCGATAAAATCATTACAATACGGGTAATAAAATGATATTATTGCGTATACGGTAACAACGGGAACAACAGATTCCATCATTCATGCTGTTGAGAGCAGGCCTGATGTTCGACCGTTGCCATCTGAAAATGGATGAATATGTACGAGCTGAAACTGTGCAACTCCACATCCGGGCGTACCTGTCCTCTGAAGTCGGATTAACTGACCAACTATAATTACCGGATCAGGATTTCCAGCATAGGAATCAAGATAATCTGTTATAGTACATATATTGATTGAATCCTAACTGAAGGGAAAGCTTATGAGGTTATTGATCTGCATTTGCATTCTGCCTTTGATAGTACTTACCGGCTGTGGAGGTGATGCACCTCCGGGAGAGGTAATTGGTGGTACTTATGCTGATACCATATTTGTAACACCTTCGGACACCATCGGAATTCTTATGGGAGATTCCAACTACGTTCTCGGAACCATCGGTGACGCTCTTTACACTGTTGAGGGAAACATAGCAGTGCTGGACGAGGCAGCATGCTGTGTAAAGATCTTCGATACTTCCGGTGAATTCCTGATGCAGATTGGCCGGGAGGGCAGCGGCCCGGGCGAGATGCTCTACCCGGGAGGTATGGTGCTGCTGTCGGACGGCTCATTCGGCGTTCTTGATCAAGCAAGTGGTGGTTTCAGTAGATTCAACGCTGATGGCTCATTTGACAGCCTGTACATTGATTTTCAGGGGCAGGGTGTACCCCAGTGGGCATGGGGAGTGGACGATTATGCCTTTGTGGGAGCCTCCAATGTAACCAGAATGCAGGATGATGCGATAATGGTAACTTTCAGTGTGGGAAGGTG
>JAIOSX010000207.1 GCA_021107345.1 Candidatus Aegiribacteria sp. | reverse complement strand
TGTACCATAAAACTTAAAATCTTTATATGCCATAATCCCATTTATACCTGATAATTACCTTTTCAGTGATTCATTATGTAAATGATGGCATATGATAGATGCCATCTTTATCTTCAAAAGGTTTTCTCTCATTCCGAATCCGGATGGAAGCTTCATCAGTGGATTCAAAGCGGTAACGTATCGCTTCTATATCCCCTTTCAATGCTGGAAATGCTGAAACAACAGATAGACTGTAACAATTCTGCTGTACATCAATATTTGCAGTTATTTGCACCCAGTTGCTCATGGGAGTTAGCCCCAGGAGATTAATCCGATCTTTCAGCTGCATGGACAGCCACTCAGGAATGCTGATCCCAAGCAATTGTTCTATACGGATTAGTGATTCGGGGGAAGACCTGGAAGAATTCCTCATGCTTAAATCCGGCCACAGAACAGATGTTCCGATTGCCGAAAACATCTCATCCCTGGTGAGTCCGGTTTCTCTGCCAAGTGTATAGCCGATAGGAGCGGTGACAGCATTGGAAGTAAGTTCCAGTAGTATCCCTTTAACAGTTTCATCATCACTTATGGATAGATGTTCATTCAGGAATTTCATTACAGGGTCGATTTCATCAACTATGGAATAATAGAAGGCCGCCGGTCCTGAAGCGTTATTGAAAGTATTCGTAAGATTTGGGTTAAATACCTGAATCAGGTCCATGTGGATCTTCTTCTGTGCTTAAATATCTTCATAGTATTTATGTGGCTCAGGCCTTCCGTATTATTCCAACCGGAGTGCTTGCTGTTCCCTGGCCAAGTGGGTTATCGCTTAGAATTTCAACAAGCATATCTCCGTCAAGCTCGGGAGGATATACTCCAAGAATATTACCACCAAGGTCGTTCACATCAACAACAGCGGCATGGCACTTGAAATGTTCTGCGATTTCCCTGGAAACACCATCAGGGTTGGAAGGAGCGAGGCTTACCGCCTGGTTGAAGGGAGGAATAGTCCCTTTTGTAGGGCCATCAATTGACCTGGCTTTTGGTCCGGCCACTCGATAGAAGTCTCCTTTTCTGTCGAACAGTTTCCCCAATGCGCCAATAAAGGCTGCGAAGAGAATCCTTGGCGTTCCACACTCTCTGAGGGCACATTCCATCGTCTCAGGCATTCCCAACCCTATACCTGCAGGAGTTTTTTTTACGAATCTGCTTAGTAGTACGGCAAGGCGTCGCGGTTTCAGAGAGCCGTCATCCAGCAGATAATATCTTCCCTGGCTTGCGCCTACGGCTTTTTCACTTACAAACAGAATGTCATCGAACCGGAGTATAGCATCAGCCTCTTCAAGACCCTCTTTAATAGCATCAAGCAGACTATCTCCCTTAAGTATAAGTCTGGTCTTGATGGGAATACGTTCCCAGGTGACACCTCTTGCGATTATTGTTTTCTGTTTCATAGTCTACCATACCCTCCAAACGAGTATGCAGGAGGGGAGGTTATTGAACAATAGGAGGAAAAGGAATGATTCTTGCAGGAGCTCTGACCCGGGAAGTTATAGAATATCTTGAGAACAAGGATACTGTACTGATCCCAGTAGGATCGCTTGAGCAGCATGGAGATGCCGCTCCCCTGGCATGTGATACCATTATTCCTGTAAGACTGTGCGCTGCTGCCGGAATGAAAACATATACAGCGGTAACACCGGCGATTACATTCGGAATGTCCGAGAATCATATGGGGTTTCCCGGAACGGTAACACTGCAGTCAAGTACCCTCTCAGCTGTTGCGAGGGATATTACAGTATCCCTGTATACTCATGGTTTCAGGAAGATAGTATTCCTTAGCGGTCATGGAGGAAACAGAAGCCCCATTACCGATGGTTTGAATAAAGCCTCTGAAGAGTGCCCGGAAGCAGATCTGAGGTATCTTCTTTACAAAGATCTGCCAGGGGCGGTTGAAAAACAAAAAATGCTGTTCTGTCCAGATCCCGGATATCATGTAACCGTTACTGAAGTTTCCATGGTATGGCATCTTATGGCGAGGGAAATGCCTGAGTTCGAGAGGGTCAAATTTCCCCCTGAACCTCCAGTCGGAGCAATCATAACCCGGGAAAAGTGGAAGGAACTCTATCCTGACGGCGGAGCAGGTTCGGATCTTAGATTCGTATCCGAGAAGAAAGGCGAAGAATACTTTGACTTTCTGGTAAACAGCCTGTGTTTTTATCTTGAAGCGCTGGAAAAAGGCAGATAGTCAATCGACTTGTGGGAGAATGAATATGGACGAAGTCCCTGTGGTTCAGATTACAACAACGGTCAATTCACAGGAAGAGGCCTGTAGAATAGCCGAAGCAGCAGTTAATCAAAAGCTTGCTGCATGTGCCCAGGTTACCGGCCCCATAACGAGTTTCTACGTGTGGAAAGGTGAACATTGCAGGGAGCAGGAATGGCGTATTTCGATGAAAACGTTAAAGCCCCTTGAAAACATGCTTACGGACTTTATCAGCAAACTCCATCCGTACGATACTCCCGAATTGATATTGCTTCAACTTGACCAGGTATCTCAGGCTTACCTTGAATGGATGCATCACACTTTGTTGGACTGATTTTATTCCGGATAGCAATCTGGACTTACAGAATAGTATGTTATTATATATATGCCATATGACATACAATGAAGGTCGATATGCTTGAACCTCTTCTTGGCTCCCTTGTGCGTGAGCAGGTTCTCCTATTCATTCATGATCGTGGAGAAGGTTATGCGAGGGAGATATCAAGGTATTATGAAGCTCCGCTTGATTCGGTTCAGAAGCAGCTGAAGCGACTGGAAAGCGGCTCCGTACTGACATGCGAAAGAAAAGGCAGAACATTACTATACAGGTTCAATAAGGAGTATCCCTTCCTGACTGAGCTTTGCAGATTACTTGAAAGGGCCAATCTATCTTATTCATCAGATATGAAGAGTAATATTACTCAAAGAGGATGCTTCAGGGGGAATGGAAAAAGAAGAGAAAGGGCTCGTGTTGTCGTAAAGAAGTACGGAGAAATGTGATAGGGAAAACCCTATTTACTTTCTAGGAAAATTGTACATATACTATATAAGAATAATCAGGGAGAGTTCAAATGAAGAGAGTCTTGATAATCTTTATGATAATTGCATCTGCAATTGTCATAGGGTTCTCTTCAGTCTACCTTGTAATGGAATTCTCAAAAGTCATTAATCTGTCCAACATGGGAGATATGTGGAGCTTCATTCATCTGAGTGAGAATTCTCCATATGCGAGATTCGCTGAAGTTGACGAGAATGATTTCAGGGAACCGCCTATTCCTGTGATGGGTGATATTCTTGTAGAAGTTGATGGCCTTCCTTCCACGCAGAGTAACTATTTCAGCGTATTCAATGTTGATACACCTGCCGGTGAGACTATCGATATTAAGTTCATGCACGACTATGAAACATATGTTACAACAGTAATTACGCGATCAATACCATTCATTATACAACTTCAGGTATGGATTCTCGTAATACTCAGATCTCTCATTATTCTGGGCCTCATACTTGTGGGGCTCTGGGGTTTTTTAAAAAGACCGTACTCATCTCCGGTTAGATCTATGACTCTGTTCTGCTATACACTGGCCGTGGGCATGAACGTTACAAGCCCGGCTATCGCTGATGCATATGCTGCTTTCAACCTGCCGTCTTTCGCCATCAATATTTTCATAGCAGTTTCAATCTTCTGGTCGGCATTCTGGCTCAAACTACAGATGCTTTTCCCTGTTCGGCAGAAATGGTACGATAAACACAGGCTGTTCATCAACATCCTGCTGTTCGCCCCCGCTACAATATTCGGCACGGTACTGGTTTTCTGGAATAAACAAATGGGTCTGGATGTTACAATACTCTGGACTCTTTTCGTCAGTCTTGGATATCTTCTGCTCCTTAGAAATTATTACAGGACTGATAACTTTATAGAAAAAAGACAGACCAGGCTCGTGTTACTGGGATCGGCTCCGGGAATTATCTTCAGCCTGCTTTTCAACTGGTTTATGCAGATCAAACCTGAACTGTATATCGGGTTGTCATTCGTTGCAAAACAGATGATAACCAACTTCATGTTCATGCTGATGCTTCTGATACCTGTATCTCTTGCATATGCATTTGGACGTTACAAACTACTTTCTGTTGAAGCTAAGATCAAGCGCGGTACAAGGTTCGTTGCAGTTAACCTCTTTATACTTCTGCTGTTTCTGGGTTTCCTGTATGTTTTTGGTGAACTGATACTGAAGCAGTTTGTGATAAACAGCCGTACTCCAACACTGATGCTCGGCCTGCTTCTTGCATTTCTTTTCATGCCGACGCAGAAAATAATCCGAGAAAGACTTGAAAAGCACTTCTATCCCGAAAGGGTTAGACTGAGGGAGCTGCTGAAGAATTTTCTGGCATCGAATATCGTCCGGACTGAAAGCAGTATCTTCTGGAAGGAACTTGAGGAAAAGCTGGCTGAGGGATTGTCGTCTAAGAAAATATATCCTGTACTCAGGATTGCAGATAAGGATTGTTTCGCAGTGGAGCTTCAGGAACCGGCTCCTTTTGATATAAAGGATGAAATAGTAAAGCGTCTGGAAAATAAAGATGATCCTATTCTCTTTGACGAACTGATAGCAAGCGGCAAGATCATGCTCTCAAAGGAGCAGGAGGAATGGTTCCTTCAGAGGAAAAGCGCAATACTTCTTCCTCTTACAACAAATTCCGGACTTGTGGGGTTTCTTGTCATAAGCAGCAAGACAAACGGAGAGGACTTCACCGCAGAAGAGCTGGAGTTGCTGGCAAATCTGTCAGCTCAGACAGCGCTCGTAGTGGAGAACTTTGAACTTCTGGATGAAAAACTGATAAAGCAGAAACTGGAAGAGCAGATTAAAGTGGCAAGGGGCATACAGAAGGGGTTGCTTCCCGGTGAAATTCCCGTAAGACCCGGCCTTGAAGTTGAAGCACTTATAAGATTCTGCCTGGAAGTCGCGGGGGATTATTACGATGTGATATCCCTTGATGATCATCGAACAGTGCTTTCCATTGGTGATGTTGCCGGAAAGGGTATCGGACCCGCTATGCTTATGGCCAACCTTCAGGCCTCTCTTAGAACTACACAGGCTATGGGCATTTCCCTCGGAGAATCAGCAATGCAGATAAACAGGATCGTCTTCGATAATACTCCCCCTGAGCTTTTTATAACCTTCTTCATGGCATTGATCGACGTGAGGGAAGGATGCATGAAGTATGTGAATGCCGGTCATAACCCTCCATTCTTTGTGATGCAGGACGGTCATGTGAATATGCTTTCCAAAGGGGGTATCCTTCTGGGGGTAAAGGCAGACGCGGAGTACGAGGAGGGAGAAGTATTATTGAATCCCGGAGACATTCTCTTAATGTACACCGATGGCGTATGCGAGGCGATGAACTGCTCCGATGAGGAGTTCGGAGAGAAAAGACTGGCAAGGATTGTATCAGATAACAGAAGACTTCCTCTCTCCGATCTTGTCCATCTAATAGAAAAGGAGGTTGAAGTACATCACGGTTCAAGCGACTACGATGATGACTTCACGCTGCTGGTAGCAAGATTGAAGCACGTTTAATAACAATATCCGCAATCTGTCTGAACATACTCCTGAAAGGAGAACATCATGACCTGGGCCATGATTGAAATGACAATAAAATGTCCAGAATGTGATGCACCTGTTCATGTAGACGGGCCGTACAGGAAGGTGTTCTGCAGAACTTGCCAGTCAGATATAGAGTTTCCCGAGGAGGTCTGGGCAGATCTGCTGGAAGATGTCAGGGATGAGATCGTTGAGTTCGAACCGGGAGAGGGTACAAGCAGTAATATCTTCGGTCATTTCAACATGAAAATGACCTACGGTAAACTTACACCATATTGCAGTAATTGCAAGCGCGATTTCAACATTGAAGAGGATTACAACGGTACCGATAAGATAACCTGCCCTGACTGTGGCACCATAAAGCCTGCATTTGCTGCACCGCAATGGTTCAGAAAAGTTATTAAGGGAGCCGTTCTTATAGCAGGTGCCTGGCCGGAGATGAAGGAAGTTGAGGAGAATAAGACAGTTTCAGATCCCGTTTCTTTCAGCTGCCCCCAGTGTGCCGGATCACTGATGATAGACGGGAAGGAACGCCTGGTTCGGTGTGAGTACTGCGAGACCAGAGTTTATCTGCCCGATGACCTCTGGCTGCGCCTGCATCCCGCAAAGAAAAAGACAAGATGGTTCATCGGCATCGAGTAACTGTTAGTACATCTCATACAGAACCAGCCTGCCATCAAGTTTACCGTTGTGAAGAGGGATCTTGATCGAGGATCTCAGTCCCATACTTTTAATCAATTCCCTTTTTCCGAAGTAGATCCATGCCCTGGAATCAGAGCAGCGCTGCTTCAGAAAATCACCGAAGTCTTTCATGAATAATTCCATATTATCGTTCTTCCGGAGTCGCAGACCGTAGGGGGGATTTGAAACTATGGTCATGTTTTTCAGTTCATCGATGTTAATATACGGTTCGGTTTTCAGGCTAATTCTTCCTCCTGAAGGCAGCAGGTTGCAGTTGCACGCTGCCGCGCTTACAGCTTCTCTGGATATATCAGAACCGGCGATCAAACCCTCCGGGAGTTCTCTGATTTCGGAATTGATGGATTTCTTCAGGGTTCTCCATTGTTCTCTGTTGAATTCGGGAAGATTCTCAAATCCGAATCGTTTCCGGAGATAACCGGACGGTACGCGGCAGTACTTCATCAATGCTTCGCAAAGAATGGTGCCTGACCCGCAGAACGGATCGTAGAGGGGAGTGGACCCGTCCCATCCGGAAAGTTCAACGATGGCTGCAGCAAGTGTTTCCTGCATGGGAGCTTCTACAGATTGCTTCCGGTAACCACGTCGATGCATCGAACCGCCTGAAGTATCTAGCCTGATATAGGCCCGGTTCTTCTGTATCCGCAGGCCGATCCAGAGGTCGGGAGCAGTGGTATCAACATTCGGTCTTCTGCCGTCCCTGTCCATGAACCAGTCGGCAATGGCATCCTTAAGTTTCAGAGCAGCGTACTGCGAATGACTGATATTCGAACCGTGTACAGAGGAAAAAATGGCGAATGTGCTGTCAGGGGTGAGGAATTGAGACCAGTCAATAGATTTTGCTGTACTGTATAGGTATCTGTCACTATGGCAATCAAAGGTAATAACCGGAGCCAGGATCCTTGAAAAGAATCTGGACTGATAATTGATCCTGTACAGGCTCTCGAAGTCACATTGAAAAAAAATACCGCGATATGCCATTTTGAGTTCTGAGGCTCCGAGGCTCCGAAGCTCCTCTTCACCGATAGACTTGAGGTCTTCGGCGATCATACCGAAGAATCGACCCGTTTTCTGATACTCAACCACGCAAACCTCCGCTTTCTCCAACTTATCAGACGCAATATACAACAAATTTTCAAGTGACTTGAGATAGATAATAATTTACTGTCCTATTGATAATTAATGTCTATGAACATATCTTATATACACAACATCATCCGCTACTCATTGTGCATTATCCGG
>JAIOSX010000307.1 GCA_021107345.1 Candidatus Aegiribacteria sp. | reverse complement strand
CTGGGTACTATTTTCGGGCTGATAGCCGCATTCGAATCGGTTGCAGCAGCTGATCCTGCAGAAAAAAGCATAATGCTTGCAAACGGTATCTCCATGGCAATGAGTACAACAGCATTCGGATTGATGTCAGCCATACCTCTTCTGATAGCCCACTCCTTCTTTACAGCTAAGACCGATAACCTGATCGATGACATAGACAGATATTCGGTCATGGTCATCAATATGCTTGCCCAGGCCCGAAAGGAAGTCTAATGGCAAAGGCAGCGACTGGTAGAAGTCACAGAATCAGGCATGTACCGGAGCTTGATCTCCTCCCGATTATGAACCTGTTCTGCGTAATAATACCATTCCTGCTTCTGAGCGCGTCATTTCTTGAAATAACGATTATCGAGATGTCTCCAACTGAAGGTATCAGCACAGGAGCCGGAACTACAAGTCTGGCCCAGTCGGAGGAACAGCAGCTTCAGCCCAAGATAATATTAACTAATGAGGAAATGTTCCTGGGTACTGTATTCGGAACCAGGTCCATCAGCAGAGTATTCCTGGAAGACAGGAACGGGGAATTTGTTAACAGCTACGATTACGAGGCTCTCTCTACTGCTCTTGGGAATTTCAGGGAAGAGCTTGACGAGGCTTTTCCATCCATCCCCGTACACAAGATAACAATTCTTACGGTTGATGATGTCCGATACGATAACATTGTGATGACAATCGATGTATGTACCAGTCATGATTTTAACGAGCCCGGCCTGCAGGTGGCAGCGTATGATGTGCTTCAGAGACAGATCGCTGCCGGAGCAGGAGGTGAATAACTGTGAGCGCACCTACTAAACGTCATCTTCCCCTTACTATGGGGTACAGGAAAAGTAAGGCAGTTATCAGGGGCAAGGATAAGAAAGTAACACTGAATCTTACATCCATGATCGACATGTTCACTATTCTGGTGGTCTTCCTCCTTAAGAGTTACAGCGCTGAGGGACAAATCGTTACACTCAGTGATGCACTTACTCTGCCCGAGTCCAGATCGGACCTGCAAATTGAGTTGAACCTTGAGATAATAGTGACAAATGATGCAATAATCGTAGACGGAGAACCTATAGTATTCATAGATGAGTCAATTTTAAGTGAAGGTAATCCCATTCCTGTCCTTGTAGAAAGGCTTTCTGACCATTTGGAATATACCAGGCAGATGCGTGGTATCACAGATGAGACGGAAATGAAGGTTAATATTCAGGGAGACGTCGCAACCAGGGCTATCCTTCTTCAGAGAGTCATGAGCAGCTGTGCCCAGGCAGGCTACGCCACCCAGAATCTGACCGTAATCAAGCTGGAAAGTGACGATGAACAATGACACCTGATAAGGAACACGGAAAAAAAGTATTTGCGATTGCCATTATGAGGGATGAGAAGGTTGTCGGCAAACTGATTCCCGGCAAGGAGCCTGTAAAGCTCGGCACAGGATACAATAACAATATTGTAGTTGAAGGAGACGACCTGCCTGATAGTATGGTTTTGATAACTTCCGGCGAGAATGAAAATACCTGGATTCTGAGGCTCTCAGATGATATGGACGCGACCATAGAGTCGGAAGACGGAGCGATTCTCAAATTCACGGACCTCAGGGATCTTGGCATCTTCCCGGTTGACTCTGAAGGTTTCTATCTTCTCACTATTAAATATCTCGATCAGGGGCAGATCGAAGCCGGCCCTTTTATGATTCATTTCGGATTCATCATTCCTGTAGAGAATGAGGCTAAGCCGCAGGAGAAGAAAGAGAAGAAGCCAAAGGCTGTTGAAGAAAAGAAGCAGGAGAAAGAGAAAATCGATAACAGGGTCCTCAAGATTGTAATCGAGGGTTCTGACGGGAAGCATGAAATTTTACCAAATGCAGGTTTAATGA
Organism: Candidatus Aegiribacteria sp.; assembly: GCA_021107345.1. Next base: position 2,174 of record JAIOSX010000307.1, on the reverse strand, counting down.
CAGTCGGCGAGGCCGAATACAATACTGTAACCGCGAAGAATGCAGGTCTGCCCAGAATTCATACACTTCTTGAACCCTACGGTAACAAGTACATCCTGAAGTTAATACCCGGAATAAAGGGTGGAGTACAGGTAAAGGGAAACGTTCTACCCTTCACTACTCTGATCGAGCGCAATCTCATGCAGCAGGATAAACCGGACGATTCCTATACCTGGATCTTCGATAAGAATGTCAACGGCGTTTTTACCCTTGGCAACATTGAGGTCTTCTTCAGTTTTATAAAACCACCAAAACTTAAGAAAAAACCTGAATCTAAACCTCAGATTCCCAGGAAGAAGTACATTGCCCCTGAATACAACTGGGAGAATTTTGCAGCAAGACCCCATGATGGATTGGCAATGAAGGGAAACCGTGAAGAATCCAACAGGATGGCCATGGTTCTCGGACTTGGTCTCGCAGTTGCCCTTCTGACAGGTGCGGTCTTTGACAGGTTCATTACGGTGGTCCACGAAACCAAGGAGCAGAAACTCCGAAGTGCACCAACCGCCCGAGTGGCTACACTTGCAAGCCAGCCCAGCCGGGCAGGAATCGGCGAGGAGATTATCGCTGATATGAACTCAAACGAGGAAACGGTGCAAGTTGGTTCAGGAGGAGGTGGAGCTGCCGGAAGCGGAGGTGAAGGAAGCGGTGTATCTGACGGCCAGGCCGCAGGTGAGGCCGTTCTTCAGAGCATCGGTTTTGCCGCGTACGGAACCGGCGGTACCGGCGGTTCCGCAGGTATTGCAACCGATTTGCAAATGGCTGCATCAACAGGTGCAGGGCTTGCATCCGGAGGTGCCGGAGAATCAGTTATCGCAGGAGCCGGTGGAGGTGGTTCAGGGGGTATCAGCGGCCTTGTTGGAGCAGGCGGTGCCCCGACCGCGAATATAGAGGGAGTTTCCGCAAGTGATGTAGAGGCTGTTCACAGATCAGCGGATGTATCCTTCTCCACTCATTCCTCAAGCTCACAAATCGGTGTTCAGGGACGGAGCATGAACGATATCCGTCGCAAGATCAACATGATCAACATGAGGGTAAAACGTGCTTACGAAGATCTTCTGAGAAACAATCCTGCAGCGGGTGGAACCATTAATGTCAGCTTTTCCATTACACCAGGCGGTTCCGTTGTTGGAATCAGCGTTTCTGCTTCGGGCAGCCTTTCTTCGCTTGAACCGGTGGTCAGAGCTGCCGTACAGTCTCTGAACTTCGGGTCATCCAGTGAACAGAGCGAAAACATTCCAATGAGCGTACCTATGAATCTTATACCACCTGAGTAAAAAAATAGGGACGGAGGTAATTAAGAAATCTAATTACCTCCGTCCCTATTTACCCTATTTACCGTCCCTAATTAAGAAGCCCCGAGCATTTTGCCCGGGGCTTTTCTTCAGCGGGTAGGAAGTTGTAGTAAGTTCTAGTACATTCCGCCCATTCCACCCATTCCGCCGCCACCTGCAGGAGCAGGTGGTTCGGGCTCGGGTATTTCAGTAATTATGCATTCAGTTGTCAGCAGAAGGCTCGAAATACTTGCTGCGTTCTGAAGAGCGGTTCTTGTAACCATTGTCGGATCGACTATACCCAGTTCAAACATGTCTCCGTATTCATTGGTCTGAACGTTCAGGCCGTGATTTTTCTCAAGGCCTCTGACCTTCTCAACGACTATTGCGCCTTCAAGACCGGCGTTAAAGGCAAGCTGCCTGAGAGGCTCGGAAAGTGATTTCCTGACGATGTCCACACCTACAGCCTTGTCACCCTTAAGCTTAAGCTTGTCGAGTACCTTTTCGCAACGGATCAGGGCTGTTCCACCACCCGGAACGGTTCCCTCTTCAGCAGCGGCACGGGTAGCATGAAGAGCATCTTCAACCCTTGCCTTCTTCTCCTTCATTTCTGTCTCGGTTGCAGCGCCGACATTGATCCTTGCTACTCCGCCTGCAAGCTTGGCAAGGCGCTCCTGCAATTTCTCCTTGTCGTAATCGGAGGTTGTGTCTTCAATCTGCTTGCGGATCTGTCCGATTCTGCCCTGGATGTCAGCGGTCTCTCCACCGCCGTCGATGATGATCGTGTCATCCTTATCTATGCGGATGCTGGCAGCTGATCCAAGGTCATCAAGTGTGATGTTCTCAAGCTTGATGCCCAGA
>JAIOSX010000316.1 GCA_021107345.1 Candidatus Aegiribacteria sp. | reverse complement strand
TCCACCAGTGTAACTGCCAGCCCCGGACACACCGCTACGCACTTTTCGCATCCAACGCACTCTCCATGGAATTCAGGCAGACCCATGATCGGGTGTCCCGATGTACCTATCAGATCCTTCGGGCAGCATGTCATGCATGGGTTGCACGGTATTTCCTGCATACAGTGAAGAACGGGGAACACACCCTCCCTTGTCTCAGGCGGGTGGTAAGGAAATAATTCTCCGCCGGGGCTTTTCAGCACCTCCGCTTTCTCATGAAGATCTGAGGGAATTGAGATTTCCTCCGTTCCCAGTTCCCTGGCAATCTGAAGTCCTCTTATCTTCCCGGAAAACATTGCTGCGCTGGCTTCGGCTATCTCCTCCGCATCGCCTGCCATCATTGCCTTCATTCCGAACCTCGAAGCCTTACTGTAAAATTCATCAACAGGATTCAGCCCCACCGCTACCAGAACGGTGTCCACCTCCCAGCTTTTTTCAGTACCGGGCAAGGATCTGAAAGAATCATCGATCTCCGCAATTGTAACCGCTTCCACCTGCTCATGGCCGTGAGCCGCAAGAACGGTATGTCTGGTGAAGACAGGAACTCCGAGTCTCTTTATTTTGTCGGCGTGAACCTTGTAACCGCCGCATACAGGCATGGCCTCCGCCAGACCCACGACAGTCATACCGGCCTGCAGGGCATGGTACGCGGCTATCAGGCCAACGTTGCCGCCGCCTACAACAAAAACTTTTTCTGAACACCTCACCAGGTCCCTGTTCACAAGGGTCTGGAACGCTCCCGCGCCGTATACTCCTGGTAATGTGCATCCGGGAAAAGGAAGTGATTTTTCTCTGGCGCCGGTCGCAATAAGCAGGTATTCCGGTTTTACTATTCTGTAACCGCCTGAGCACCTTATACCCACCGTACCGTCACTGAATACTCCAAGCACGATACTGTCCAGCCATACATCCACCGATTCCAATTCCGAAATCTCTTCTGCGAGCAGGGAAGCTATGTGAATACCCCTGGTTCCCGCATGACAATCGGCCACAGAGCCGAAGAACTTGTGGGTCTGCAGAACGAGCTTTCCACCGAGGCGGTCCTTATCGTCAACGATGATGGTGTTTATATCTTTTTTCCCCAGTTCTACAGCAGCGGCCATTCCCGATGGTCCTCCGCCGAGGATCAGAACATCTGTATCAATCCGCAGCGGGGAATGAACATCAGGGCCGGGAAGATCTCTCAGTTCCGGAAGACCTTCAAGGCTTTCAATCTGCATTCCGGCCTCAAGCGGAACAATACAGCTTTTACGCGGAACTCCATCTATGATAAGAGTGCACTGCGAACACTGTCCATTTGCACAGAACATCCCCTGTGCGCTTTCGTCCGCATGGTGATGTCCGAATACGTGAATGCCCATGGCAAATAGAGAAGAAGATACAGCTTCCCCCTCAATACCAACGGCGGGTTGTCCATTGAAAGCGAATTCAACTTTCCTGAACGCAGGTTCTTCCAGAATCGGATGTCTGGTGATTCTTTTTACCTGGGAAGACACTTCTCCTCCTTACGATTCCCTGGTTTAATAGATAATCAGAGAATTGCCAATCTATTACTATAATGCAACGGTTTCAAGTGCTATTTTTTTCTTGTTTTCCTGCTCCAGTCAGCAGCAAATTTCATCCTTTTGGGTTTCCTGGCCTTGACGAATCCCCTGCATCCGGGGTAATTGATGCATCTCCACACGGTAATATGCGGATACCGATGCAGCTTTGTCAGAGCTCCGCATAAAGGACAAACGGGAATATTATCTCCTGCTTCCCTCTCTATCGCTCTTTCCTCTGCGTCCATCTCACTGTATTCTTTCTTCCTGTCGGGACCGTTCAGCCATTGACGTATCACCTGCCTGATGATGAACCACAGGAATGCTATACCCACAAATAGAAGCAGATACCTTGCAGAGTCCATTTTTTTCCTCCGTGCATGAAGCAGTCGTTTTCATTGATAGTTAGCAGTTGACAGAAGCACCTTTCGTGCGTAAGTAATATGCTCCCTCAGAACTGTATGAATATTAGCAACGTTTTTCGATATGAACAAGTTCGGGATTTAGGAGTATTAATTTGAAAAACTACAATTCAGACAAACTAAGAACAATAGCAGTTGTCGGCCACGGTACGGTCGGAAAAACCAGTCTCTGCGATTCACTTCTTTTTGCGGGCGGTGCCGTAGAACGGCTGGGAAGTGTCGATAGCGGCACAAGCCAGTTCGACTATACCGATGAAAGTCGTGAACGAAAACACAGTCTTTCATCTTCGATGGGCATAGTCGATTACAACGGCTACAAGATCAACATAATCGATACTCCCGGACTGGCAGATTTCCATGGAGCAACCATAGGCAGTGTCACAGTGTCTGACGGAGTTCTTCTTGTTGTTGACGGATCAGACGGTGTTGAAGTGGGAACCCTTAAGACATGGGACTTTGCCGCCAGAAGCGAGAAACCGCTGATGATCTGGATCAACCGCGTTGATCGTGATATTGCTGATTTTGACAGAGCACTCGAGGATATAAGAAATAACCTCAGGAAAAGCGCTATTCCGGTGACATTTCCCGTGAAGGAAAACGGTGTATTCTCCGCGATTGTCAACGTACTTACAGGTAAGGCTGTGAATGCTGAGGGTAAGGAAATACCCGTACCTGATTCAGCGAAGGACGATGCAGAAATGTACAGGATGCAGCTGGTTGAAGCCGCTGCGGAGTCTGACGAGAAACTGATGGAATCATTCTTCGAGAATGAAACACTTACCGAAAAAGAAATGACTGAAGGACTGAAGAAGGCATTTGCCACCAGGAATATCTTTCCCGTATTCAGCGGAATGGCGCTTCCTCCAGTCGGTCAGAAATTCCTTCTTGATTCAATCCCCACATTAATCCCCTCTCCACTGGAAGGACCTCCCGCAGCCGCAACCGAAGGAGACAAAGAAGTAGAGATCGCTCCCGACCCCTCGGGTCCCTTCGTGGCCAAGGTATTCAATTGCAAAGTAGATACCCACATGGGTGAAATAGTTTTCGTACGGGTGCAGAGCGGCTGCATTGAAGGAACCACTGATATATCCAACACAACAAGAAACGCCTCTGAACGCCTTGGCAACTACTATTTCATAAGCGGTTCAAACAGGACCAGCGCAGACAGATTGGTCACAGGAGATATCGCAGCAATCGCCAAGCTGAAGAACACCACCACAAACGATACTCTCGGGCAGAAGGGAAGCAAGATCATCCTGAAGCCCATTGTCTTCCCCGAGCCCGTTTACAGGGTCGGCATCGCCCCCAGGGAAAGAGGCAACGAAGACAAGATGGGTTCAGGCCTGTCACTCCTTGCAGCCCAGGATCCCACACTTATCCTCAGGAACGAATCCGAGATCGGACAGACGACCCTCTCGGGAATGGGTGAGCTTCACCTGAAGGTAATGCTCAGCAGGCTGAAGGACGCAACCGGAGTGGAAACGGAAACTTTCAAGCCAAAGATTGCCTACCACGAAACGATAACCAGGAAGGCTGAAGGTTCTTACAAACACAAGAAGCAGACAGGTGGACGCGGCCAGTACGGCCATGTATTCATAAGACTTGAACCCCTGCCAAGGGGGACCGGATTTGAATTTAAAAGCAAAGTAGTCGGCGGGAATGTTCCCACCAATTTTATTCCCGCAGTGGAAAAGGGAATAATCGAGGCTATGAAGAACGGACCCATTTCGAGCTGTAAGGTCGTGGATTTACAGGCTGTTGTGTACGATGGGTCCTATCATCCTGTGGATTCCTCGGACATGGCTTTCAAACTGGCCTCCAGAAAATGCTTCAAGAATGTCATGATGGATGCAGGACCCAGCCTTCTTGAACCTGTTGTAAATATGGAAGTCACAGTCCCGGAAGAATTCATGGGAGATGTAATGAGTGACCTGACTTCCAGACGCGGACGTATTCAGGGAATTGAAGCGGAGGGTGCCTTTCAGGTAATAAAGGCCAGTGTTCCGGAAGCAGAGCTTTTCCAGTATACAAGCACCCTGAAATCACTGACCCAGGCAAGGGGAAGTTTCACTCAAAGCTTTGAAGGTTACCAGCCGGTTCCAAGGGATATCCAGGAGAAGATCATGGCCTCCATAATAGAAGAGGAAGAGTAGAATGATATTTAAATACAGAACCACAGCGGCAGCTGTTCTGGTGTCTCTATTACTTCTTTCATGTCCCGTTATGGGCGCAGGAGGCGGAGATGATGAGATCGATGATGGTCTTTCTAATGAAATGACATATATCACCATAGGTCTTATTGTGGTAGTGGGCGGTCTATTCCTCCTTGATGTATTAACCAGTTCGGATGAAGATACTGTCTCCGTTGACCCAGTAGATGATCATCACATCATTGAAACGGGTATCAACTGGGATGAGGCTTTCTCCGGTGACAGGCTGATCACGGTTGCCGTGTCAGTTTTTCCCGGAGAGAACGGATCTGCAACCGCAATGCAGTTCATTAATGTATTGAATGAACTTGCCGGTGATAATATTGCTGTATACGATGACCCTCTGGACCTCGGAACAGATTCCGCTGTCCACCGCGCATCAATGGCCCATGAGTATTTCGATGTGGATTATCTGGTATTTCAGGTGGAGAATTCGGACCCCATTCAATATGCGATAGCGTCGCAGGATTCAATCCTCCGGACATCCACGGAACAGTCTGATAATAGTATCGTGGTGGTAGCAGATGAATTGCTTCAGTCAGGTGTTTTCTAGAAAACAGACCTGGAACCATTTGTAACCAGAAGCGTTATATCCTTGAGTAATGTCTTTGTAATCGTTAACGTGTTATTAACAAATATGTAGTAATAATATAGTTCATGGAAGGGATGAGGAAATGAAATATATGTTTTCTATTATTCTACTGGCAGCGGCTTTCCCCGTCTCTGCTGGTGAAATGACCGTACTAATCCCCATAGATGCTTCTGCGATCAATATCGAGGAAGCAGGGATATACACAAGGATAACGGGCACCGGAATGGCGCTTCTGGGAGCCGAGGGTGAGCCCAGCCTCCCCGAATTCACCGCCAGGATTGCCCTTCCCACCGGATGCGCCGCAACCCGTATAGAAGTGGTGGATGCAGTATATACAGATATTCGCGGCCGCTTCACCGTAATGCCCGCCGCTGCACCAGTTCCGCTTTCGGTTGAGCAGGAAATCTACCCTGTTGAGC
>JAIOSX010000305.1 GCA_021107345.1 Candidatus Aegiribacteria sp. | reverse complement strand
TGAGGATATCTGAAGACTTTGACACACCTGTTCTTCTCAGACTGACAACAAGGATCTGTCACTCAAAAAGTATGGTAAGTATTGGCCCCAGAAAGGAAGTACCCGTAAAGGGTTACGTAGCGGACATAAAGAAAAGGGTACCTATTCCCGCCCATGCTAGAGCGATGCACAGCAGGGTTGAGAAAAGGCTTGAAGATATATCCGCCTGGGGATCGGAAAGTTCTCTTAACAGAATTGAAAAGGGAGATTCATCACTCGGTATAATCACAAGCGGAATATCCTACCAGTACGTCAAGGAAGTAAGCCCCGAGGCCAGCGTACTAAAGCTAGGTATTTCCAATCCGTTACCCTGGAACCTTATAGAAAAATTTATAAACATGGTGGACAGAATTATCTTCGTTGAGGAGAACGATCCCTACCTTGAGGAAAACATCAAGGCCCGGTTCCTCATTCAGGCGGATGGAAAGAACATCATCCCCATTGAGGGAGAGCTTAATCCTGAGATCGTAAGGAAAGCAGTTCACCCGGGCACTACAAAGGAAATAACTTTCAGCGAGATACAGCTCCCTGCCAGGCCTCCGGCATTATGTGCAGGATGTCCACATAGAGGAGCTTTTTACTGTCTTAGCAAGCTAGGCGGCAGTTCAACAGGTGATATAGGCTGTTATACACTGGGACTGATGCCTCCTCACAATGCGCTGGAAACAACGGTATGCATGGGGGCTTCCATCGGGGTTCTCGCCGGTATCGAAAAGGCTGTCGGAAGGGAAGGAATGGGGAAACTGGTTGCTGCCATAGGCGAATCAACCTTCGTCCATTCGGGAATAACCGGACTAATAGACATGGTGTATAACGGTAATACCGGAACGGTAATGATCATGGACAACAGCCTTACGGCTATGACCGGGGGTCAGGAAAACCCTACCACAGGGAAGAATCTCCGCGGTGAACCCGCTCCCGTTCTTGATCTTGAAAAGATGGTTGCGGCCTGTGGAGTCGAACATATCCGTGTTGTAGATCCACACGATCTGCTGGAAATGGAAAAGACTCTCAAGGAGGAAATGAACCGCGATGAACTCTCCGTAATAATTACGAAGAGACCATGCATCATGGCATACAAGCCTATCAGAAGGAGTATAGCAAAAGTAGACCCTGAAAAATGCATCAGCTGCAAGCTTTGCATGAATCTGGGTTGTCCTGCTATTAGCTGGGACGGTGAAAAGCCGGAGATCAGCAAGCATCTCTGCTGGCCTGACTGTGATCTGTGTGTTCAAGTATGCCCTGTAGATGCCATTTCCAAGGACATGGGAGGTCTGACATGAAATCCGTAACCAATGTTATCATCTGCGGAACCGGCGGACAGGGAATACTCCTTGCCAGTGAAGTCCTGTGCTCGGCTGCCCGTCGTGCGGGGAATGATGTCAAGAAAAGTGAAGTTCATGGAATGTCTCAGCGCGGAGGAAGCGTATCAAGCCATGTCCGTTTCGGGGAAAAAATCAGCAGCCCCCTCGTAGAAAAAGGATGTGCTGATCTTATCCTTGCTATGGAAAAAATGGAGAGCCTTAGATGGTCTCAGTATCTGGCTCCCCATGGAAAGCTTGTGGTCTGTGATCTGGAGATCACTCCCATGACGGTTAATACAGGATTTGCGGAATATCCGGACGTTAACGCAATAATGAAAAAGGAGAACCTTCCCGTAACCCTCATTCCTGCTGTTGAAATAGCTGAAGAAATCGGTAATCTCAGAGTTGTAAATATCGTACTGATAGGAGCGGTATCGCCTCACCTGCCTATTGATGAAGCTCACTGGAAGCAGGCAATAGAGGAACGCGTGCCTCAGAAAGCACTGGACGTAAATCTTGAGGCATTCAGGAAGGGCAGGGAACTCTTCGGGAATTAACTATCTACGGGATCTTCTCGTGGCTTCGACCAGAATTGCAAAATAGTGAAAAGTAAAGGTATGACAATCAAGGCAAATAGTCCTGCTGCATTGCTGTTGTGGTGAAAGTACGTTCCTATCGCTATAGCATTCAGCGCCAGAACGGCGAATCCGGAGAGACTGCGAACAACCATCTTGTGTCGACCGTAATGTAGTGCGATAACAATATATGCAACAAATATCACAGCAACCTGGACACCGATGAATAGAGAAGAGTAGACCATAGATCGCTCGAAATAGAACCAGACGGATTCCTGCATTGAGGAGTCATATTGACCGGAAATCCATGTCCAGTTTATAGGAATCATCATTACAAAAAGAGTAACCGCGATAATAACGGTCGATTTGACAACCTGCAGAACAAGAACACCCTGTAGTTTCTTTTTCATATCATATCCTACAATGCCAGTGTCATGTCAGGTGTCAACTTACGCATCAGAGACCTATTTCTGACGCAATCCCCTTCATTGCTTCAAGGGAAATGTTGACAAATTCCTTTAGTTCGTATCCTGCCATTGAACATTCCCTGATGGTTTCCCTCGGAACTGATCGAGCGAAGGCGGTCATGTTCATTCTTTTCAGGATGGATTTCGGTTTTACCGGCTGGAGTTTCTTTTCGGGGTATACAAGCGTAACAGCAACTATCAGGCCGGTTATTGATTCACCCGCAGCAAGGAGGTGGTCAAAATTTGAAATCCTCTCGATACCGTTATTCTCGTAATTATGTGATTTTATGGCGTATATTGATTCTTCCGGGAGTTGTCCGGCAAGCATCAAAGCGGTGATGAGCCCGTGTCTTGCGGG
>JAIOSX010000240.1 GCA_021107345.1 Candidatus Aegiribacteria sp. | reverse complement strand
TCAATTCCTAAAATACTCCTTTCCCATAATATTAGCCCACACCGGTTTCTCCAGTCCTGGAAATGAATATACATTTTTTAGAATCCTTGCCAATACGGATTCGTTCCTTTTGGCTTGAAAATTGACATCGTTGTCATGTGTTACGATTTCCCTGTCGATAAGAAGTATCTTCACAGGCACAGCCTACCTCAATTCAGGATAATAACTATAAAGAATCTCCCTCTCTTCCCCTGTCTGATTTGTTAGAAGATCCTTTTTGCTCTTAATCAGGCTGTTAATATATTTTGTATTAAAGATTTTCTTCTGATTATTCAATTCATGAAAAGATCGTTCCTTGATCATTTGGTGATCGTCAATAAAGAAATATTGATACAGATGGGCGCTGCTTTTCTTGAAAATTTCAGCGCCCTTTACAAGATGAAGTCTCAACGGGACAGCGGGCGCACCGTTCACTTTATCGTATTTTTTTATCTGTCCAATTTTTTCAAAATTGAATTCCTTCTGGTAATAGTCACAATGACGCGGGTTTATCATCATACAGAAATCAGTGCAGCCCAGAAGATGACGACCCAGAATAAATGCCTTTCTGAAAAGAGAATGGAGAACTGCTCTGCTCTCACGATTCGTCAGTGAAGTATCCAATGCCAGACCGGATAATTCGCATATGAGGGAATCTTCTTTCCTGATTTTACCAATCTCATAGTTGAAAAGCTCGTTAATCGGGAGTCTATCGCCAGACTCCTGAATTAAGGTTAGTGTGCCACAGACTTTCCCGTTTTTTTTAGCAATCATCAGACAACTTGTTGGCAGAAGGTTGTGAAAGCTAATTCTCATAGAAGAAGGATCCGGTTTTTGAAAACCGGATAATAGATAATTATCATATATTAATTTATAGGCTTCTTTCATCTCATCTATGCTTTCTGCAAGCGTGGAATCTGAAATTATATCAATTGTATCTTCATGGGTCTGTTTAACTTCTTCAACCCGGTTATCACTTTGACTGACAGGGTCTTTTTCTGATAGAAGAGATTCTTTTTGTTTGAATATGCTGTCACCTGATGCTGAGCAGCGATTTAGGATTTCAGCTGACATCATTCGAAATCTAGCAATGAAGGAGAAAAGAACAGCTTCAGCAGATCCTTTGAGGCGTTGAGGCGACTGATTACAACCGGCACATATCTGACCAGGCATATACTGTTCTTTATACTGCATAAATGTATCAATGGATTCAGAAAGAATATTACCGAGAGGGTTCCGTGCAGACTGATCATTGCAGCAGATTGAACTTCCATCAGCAGTAATAAAGAAGTTCGCGTTCCAGAGACAGGGAAATTTGAAACTTCGTACAAGGTCTGCTATCTCGCCTGTGTTTGAGAAAAAGCGCTTCAGGACAAGCTGCATCCGAATGTTCACGTCATTAGCAGTGCGTCCACTGTACCATCTGAACAGGTCTTTGTACATGTCTACTTTAACAACGGTGTTCCGGATCAAGCCTGACCGGTTACTGGTCGCGGGAAATAGTACCAGTTCTATCTCTCCAAGTCCCTTCCCACGGGCAAGCCTTGTCAGACAGTCAATCGTCTCAGGGAAGTCTTGCCTTATGATCTCGATCTCCGGTGGAGAGATGTGAAAATAGAGTTTTGACAATTGTTCCTTCGCTCTGTACTCCATCGCCTGTTCAACACCCGGCAGTATCCTGGAGAACAGTGCTTCTCCCCGGTTGCGCTCACCAGTCATGATCAATCCGTATGATTCAGGTTTTACTGTGGGTAAGGAGATAATAAGTGAAATACTGTTCTCAAGAAACGTATTCATTATCTCCTGCATATAAAGCCTTGAACCGTTTGTAACAACGGAAACTTCCGGCGGTGGAACAGCGGATACACTCCATTTACGGAGCATTTCACCGAACATCCTTATTCTGTTATTGAACTCAGGGTGAAGAGTTGGCTCACCATCGCCTGAGTTGGCTATATAGCGTATATGCATCCCGGATTCCGCTGATTCCAATACACGTTGAATAAGTGCTTTTGTAACAGTGTGTGACTGAAACTCTCTGGGACCGTCATAACTGGCTGTATTTATACTGCACAGCCTGCAGGAATAGTTGCATATACCGTGTACCAGGCTATTGTTTATGGATATAGCTCGATGTGTTTTCATGATTCCTGCCTGCTGTAAAACAACCGATTGATTGAATCGTATAATACTACTAAAGTATATATCATCAAGCTTCATTTACAATTACTTAATCTAGAATTAATAACTGTCAGTAGGCAGGCACTATGCACTCAAGACTTTTCCGAGTTTCGAAATTAGTAAGGTTACCTCGATAAGGGGCTGTCACAGACCGACAGCCCTTAGGAGCCTGTCCGACAATGAAACATTGGCATAAAACCCACACAGCTGGCTATAATCCTCGCATATTATCGTCAAATACACCCAGTATTCTCCTCAAATCTCCGAGCATTCTATCCAAGCTGTGAGAATCTTCTGCTCAATGTACATTGTCGGACACACTCCTAGTAAACTTCTTTTATCCTGATGTTTCTTCAAACAGTATGATAAAGATTCCTTCGCCGGAGGAGTATTTTTCAACGATAAGAAAGCTGTCTCCTGCCTGGTTATCATTAATGGTAAAGCGCAGAAGAGAGCCGGTTTCCTCTCCACCGTCATCGTCGTAAAGGTTTTCTCCATCAGGCAGGATAAGTGTTATGGTAGGGTCCAGTTCATCGCTTTCAACGGATATGGAGTAGCTTCTGCCTGCCTGAAGATCGAGCCTGTAAATAAGACTTTCTGTTTCATAGGGTGTGTATACTTCCGTTGATCTGCCGACTCTGAGGATACTTATACCCTCATCATCTTCGGACCACGAGAATGTTACCTCGCCTTCAGCCGAATCATTGTAGGGTGATACCAGGGCGATGTAATCGCCTGGAAGTAGCGGTTGAACAATTCTTGAGTCGGAACCGAGATCAGGATAATCATCGTTTGAGGTGATGTACTGTATGTTACCTTCAGCATCCTTCTGGAGGAGAGTAAGGCATATATCGATGTAACCTGAAGCGTTCAATTCGTAAACCGCAGTATTCTCAACAGTAAATGTGAAAGCAGCCACCGAAACGAAGGGAGTGAGAAACCCGGGTACTTCCCAGTTATCTACCATTTCAGGCCACCAGGCAATTGCAAAATTCCGATCAGGTACCATCTGAGCATCATAGACCGTATCCATCAGCTGAGCAACGATTTCAACTGTTTCCAGTGCTTCCTCATCGATGGTTTCCATCTCAAGAGTAAATCTTCCATGATTTCCGGTGGAGTAGGGCATAACGAGGGCTATATAGTTTCCAGCGTCCAGTTCTCTTACTATTCTGGAGTATGAACCGCTGTAATCATCATTGTATTCCACGAATGTGTAAGTTCCATTTTCAACGGCCATAAGAACCAGATAGGGGTCAAAATCATCGGATTCCAGTGATATCGAAAGCAGTTCTTCGGTCTCCATTGAAAAAGGAAAGAGTTGCGCCTGGAAAAAATTACTATTGTAGACATCGCTTTCCAGTGCTTCTCTAAGAATACCGTAAAGGTAGCTGTTATAGCTGCCCTCTTCGATCCAGCCTGTTATCATTCCATCGGAAAAATCGGTTGCATCGATGAAGGTTTCAAGATCCTCAGAAGTTCCTTCCTCAATAATAACGTCGTAAAGACCCCTGGTATCATCGGGGGAAAAGATCAGGAGTTTTCCCCCTGATGGGGTGCCGGCAAGTACGATCCTTGCGCTGCTGGTTCCTTTCCAGTTGTCGTTGAAGGCTATGAGATTGCCATTTCCATCTATTACCGCCGCAATGGGATCGAAATCGTGACTTCTTACATCAATAACCACTATCCCGCTTCCAGATATTTCATGTACGGCGGTATAGGTTTCCGGCAGGACAGGGCAGCCACGGGCAAAAAGAGCGCTGGCAGCCTGGGGCCAGGCATCGGTAAGTGTGTGTGTTTTCTCCGGCAGGGCACTTCTAATTACATTGCCGGGGGCTGCCACTCCGTTTGAGCAGCCTGCTGCCAGCATTGACAGCACAATTAAAAAGGCCAGTATTTTTTTCATATCATCTCCCTGTTGTGTTAAGATTCATACAAGTGTTAAGATAATACTAAATAAATACGGAGACTATTCCATCTGTCAGTGAAATCCTGCATTTTTAAATCACAATCATGGAACTTTCTGATATCTCTGATTGATTCTGCGGTACAACCCGGTCATCTAATCATTGCATGTGAGGTAAAATCCATTGATATTTGGTTATGATGAAAAACGTACTGATAGCATACATGTCCTACTTCGGAAACAGCAGAAAATGCGCTGGTCTTTTCACCGATGAACTGAAATCCAGGGGTTTCAAGACACAGCTGATATCCATAAAGGAGAATGAAAAGCCCTCTGATGAATGGGACACGCTTGTTGTCTTCAGCCCCGTGCGCATGGGCAGGGTGGTCGGGAAAACCAGGAAGTTCATCAGAAAGCTGAATGGTTCAGGAAAAGACTTCGTCCTTGTAATAAGCCATGGAGCAGATCTTGGCCAGAGGTTCAGCCCGGTGAAACCCACGGAAAAACTCCAGACCAGCATGACTGAAAAGGGTATGATGAGAGTCACCGATCCCACTTACATTAAAGTTGTCAGCAATGAAGGCCCTCCGGTAGAAGGCTTTGAAAATATCCTCAGTGAGCTTGCAGGCAAACTGGAGAACTCTCAGCAATAATCTGATTACGATCTCCGGGCAAGTGGTGTTACCGAAAGAATAGGCTCTGTTATTAACAGTCGGATGGTACATTGTAGATAAACCCTGTTTATCTTAATGAAAGGCGGAGCCTCAGCCCCGCCTTTCTACATACAGTTTTTACTGTTTGTCAACTATCAGTGGATAGGTGCCAAAGCTTACCGGTCTGACAGTATCACCAAAATCATTGTTAGCCAGCGTACAGGCGGTAGCCGTTGAATTAAGCGCATAGATTCCAAGGGCAGTCAGGCCAATATCGCCGCTGTATGGGCTGCTGGCGCAGAGCAGGTCTATATGCTTTGGAGAAACTGTAGTATTCAAGGTAAAAGTACCGTCCCATGTGAAGGTTGTTTCGGGAGCCGATAAGTACTCCTCCAGAACGGTCCAGTTACTGTCCGAGAATGTGAAGGTAAGACGATAATCGGTATCGGAATAACGCCAGGTACCTTCCAGTTCAGTCCCTGGCAACAGACCGCTGGGGTTGGAACCACCGCAACCCCAGAAGGTAATTGTTCCCGTAAGAACAACTACCAATAAAAGCCATTTTGTTTTCATAGTACACTCCTTTCCAAAAATACTTCCTAACTTAAAATTACAATACAGATTAAACAGCAATGTTGTCAAGAGTTAAAGCACCCGCAGCTGAGAAACGGATTTTGAGATCGAAAATGGATATTCTGTTGATGGCAGGAATAACTGCTTGACTTAACGTTTCCAGGATTTGTAGTGTAGGAAGGTTCAGATTTATATGTTCTCGAATGGAGGTACAGATGAAAAAGATTCCAGCAGTATTTCTTATAGCGGCACTTCTCCTCCTGGCCTGCAACGACGGTGAAGAGCCTGTTTCACAGCCTGATGAGACGGCCATTCAGGTAATCGATACAACCGATGATGATCATGGAACTCCCGTCACAGATACACCCGAAGAAGCTGCTCCGTCCCCCCTCTATCCCGAAGGAACACTTGACCCTTCAACGATTATCGCGGAAACAACTGTGAACGCTGTGGCTCTTTATGAGTCTTACTTCATCTGGGATGGTAAAAAGGTGACAGTTGAGGGATATCCCTACATCTCCTATCTGGCTGACAGCATGGTTGTCAACGATGAGATTGAACTGATTGCTGAACCAGGAGGCGACCGAGATATCCTCGCCACGGCAGTTTTCGCAGACAGCTGCGGGACAACTATCTGGGCTGACCAACCGATCACTGTTTGCGGAACCATTGAGTATACAAGGTCCGATGAAATGGAAATCATAGATGCGATGATTATTTCAGACGCATCTCCAGCACTGAGGAATATTTTGACAAGCCCATATACTTACGATGGAGATACCCCCATACTTGTCCGGGAACTCTACGATATGTTCAGCATTTGGATCGGTAAAGAGTTAACTGTGGAGGGGTATTTCAAATCCATAACCACCTCAACACTCTCTGACTGTGTAATCGTAAGGATTGACCTGGGTGGCTCTGGCAACGACTTCACCAAGTACGTAGCCTGTGAAATGATGGAAGAGATTTCTGAGGAAACGGACTCCATAATGGTTGCCAACCGTGCGGGTACTCAGATACGAGGAATTGTTGCAGGAAAAACTTCCAGCATGGTCGGTCTTGAAAACTGCTGGCTGGTCAACAGGTAAAAGAATATCAAATGAAGTTACCGTGCAAGGATTCAGGTCAGAACCATTTTAAGGCAACTCCCACCCTGGTTTCATGATACATCATAAATGCTTCTTGTCTGTAAGCTGGTTTCGAATATGTTTATAAAGAATGTATACAATGGAGGTAGGATTTGAAAAAAATGCGCAAGTCAGGTTCAGCGCGGAAATCTCGAAGCAGTTCCGGGAGCAGTATCTTTTCAGGGAAATCGTCAGCAAGAAAAAAGCAATCACAGCGAAAGGAAAAATCCTTCTTCTCCAAGAAACGTGCAAAAAGTGCTTCCATGAGGAAATCAGGAAAAACTTACAGGCCGGAAGAAGAGAAGGAACGCTTCGTAAAACCACCGCATGATCCCGGACCCAAGATCAGAGATGAGGGCTTAGAAGTAATAGAGGAGTACTCAGTTGAGGAAGGTGGAGAGGGTATACAGCAGGCTCTTCAGAGCACGGGATGTGGCTGCTGCGGTTCCATCACAGGCTTTTTCTGGCTGCTGGCTATTGGCGGTTTTGCAGTAGTAATCGCCATTATACTCAAATGCGGAGGCTGCTGATTCATCCATTATCTTAAAATGCGACAGCCCTGAATTCCTGATTTCTGTGAAGAATTACACAATAGAAGCCCTCCGCTCAGTGGCAGGAAAATTTGACATATCAAGTCGATATTTTATCTTGCCAGGAGAATTACATTTCACAGATAATGGAGAATCAAATGAAATATTCCATCTGTAGTATTATTGTACTGATTATCTTCCTCTCGTGCGGCGGAGAGGACCGGTCCGTTTCTGTGCCCGAGCCGGATGTGCCGACCGCTGAACTTGTAATAGTAGACTCCATCGGTGTTGAGATGGGTGACAGTACGTACATGTTCGGCTCAATTGAAAGTCTTTCCTATACATCTGACGGTTCCATAGTACTTCTTGACCGTGCTTTTTCAAGAATAATGGTATACAGCCGCGATGGGGAGTTCCAGCGTCAGATAGGACGCGAAGGTGATGGGCCGGGAGAGATGAGCCTTACTGTTATGATGGTTCTGACGGGAGAAGGTGATCTTATTGTCAGTCAGCGTGACGCAATGGAACATTACGATTATCCTACCGGGGAATGGATAGAAGAATATCCCCGCGGTGCGACCCCGCCTCCCTTTGTTCTGCATGGAATGCCGGACAGCACCTTCGTTGGTGTACATCTGGAGATGCTTCCAGAGGGCGGCAAGCTTATCGCAGAGGTTACTCTTGGCATCTATATTCCCGGAATTAACGAACCGTCCGTAATACTTGCCGAACACTCCTTCGAATTGAATTCCATGAACGCGGCATTCCTGTTCGAGGATGTTCTTGACGCATACAGTGTAGCAGTTAAAGGTGACGGTGCAATCTATGTGGCATCCACGTCAGGTTCGGAATACAGGGTGCTGGAATTCAACCCTGATGGTGAAGAGGTCTTTGAACTTGTAAGGAACGATATCGAACCGGTTGAAATGACTTCGGAGGAGCTTCAGGAAGAGAAAGAATTCATGGAGGCCAGACTTGAAAGCATGGGTGCGGGTGGTCAGCGCTGCTCACCGAACCCCCTCCTTCCCATGATCAGCTACATTGGAGTTGGACGGGATGGTAACCTGTGGGTCCGGAGAGGAAACGTTCCTCTTCCCGTTTTCGATGTTTACAATGATTCAGGTGAGCTGCTTAGAGCGATAACTCTGCACGTAGAGCCTGATGAAGCAAGATACTGGAATATTTCTGTACAGCCTGATGGAATACTGGCATACTCCGAGAATCCCTCACAGGGTTACCAGAAGGTCTACATGCTCGATATCCGTTAAACTCAGTGAAAATAACTATCCTGCTTTGCTGAAAGGTAATTATGGATCCTGCAATACTCGTTGAGAACCTCAGTTTTTCCTACGGTGATCTGAAGGCAGTCCAGGATATCAGCTTCCATCTGAACCCCGGTGAGATTCTGGGTTTTCTGGGTCCTAACGGGGCCGGGAAATCAACAACAATTAAAATGCTAACAGGCCAGCTCACTCCGGATACCGGCTCGATTCGTATACTTGGTATTGAAATGTCCCTTGATAATCCTGAAGTACAGGCCAGGATAGGAGTCTGCTTTGAGGAAAAGAATCTCTACCTTAATATGACCGGGAGGGAAAATCTCAAGTTCTTTTCCAGGCTCTTCGGATTGAAGAATTTCGACGCCGATGCTCTTCTCCGTAGTGTGGATCTTGCCGATAGAGCTGATGACAGAGTGAGCAGGTACTCAAAAGGCATGCGCCAGAGGCTGATGATGGCCAGATCGATCATTAACCGCCCTGATGTGCTTTTCCTGGACGAGCCCACTGACGGCCTTGATCCGGTGTCCAGCCGAACCCTTCGCAATATCATCAGGATACAGGCGGAACGGGGAGCTGCTGTTCTCCTCACGACACACGATATGTGGGAGGCCGATGAGCTCTCAGACAGGGTTGCATTTCTGAACGAAGGAAAACTGTATGTGGTGGATACCCCCGACAACCTGAAAATGAAATACGGAAAAAGATCTGTGAAGATTCGCCTTGGAAGCGGCAGCCAGGTACGTGAGGAAACCATTGAACTCGGAGCAGAAGATGCAGGTGCTAGAATCAGTGACCTGATCAATTCCGGTAATGTCATGACCATACATACGGAAGAAGCAACTCTCGAACATATTTTCATAGAGATCACAGGCAGGGGACTGGACGTGTGAGAAGCGTATCATCCAGGCTTGCGATTACAGCGACCATCGTTCTCAAAGATCTAAGGGAGTTTTCCCGCGACCGTCTCTGGATGATTCTTACACCGATATCACTAATTTTCATGATTGTGATATTCCTTATTCTTCCTGATACTGTGAGCGAGACGATTACACTGGGCGTGTATCCATCATACCTTTCGGAATCCTTCTCGATGTTGATTGATCGTGAAGCAGGTGAATTTCAGGGACTTGAGATAATCGGTTTTGCTGATGAGAATCAGCTTGCAGATGCGGTTCTCAACGGTTCCGGGGAAATATCCATAGGTATTGCCCTTCCGGTGGATTTCACCGAATCCCTTCTGTCAGGATCCGGAGGTAGTATTTCGGTATACGTATCCGAATCGGTTCCGCAGGAAATGCGACGTGCTTTATCCAGCGGTGTCCGGGAAATCGCGTATGCGGTTCAGGCTGTTTACTCGGGAAGGGGTACCCTGAGTACACTGCCGGTTGTGCTCCCCCATCTGCAGGCAAGGATTCTCGGCGAAGATATGGCCGGCAGGCAGGTTCCCCTCCGCAACAGAATAAGGCCGATACTTGTTATAATGATACTTCTTATTGAAGCCCTTGCTCTGGCAGGTCTTGTTTCAGTGGAAATTGAGCACAGAACTGCGACGGCATTACTGGTTACTCCCGCACGAACTGGAGATTTCCTTGCGGCCAAGTGCATTACGGGAACGATTCTTGCAGTGAGTCAGGCATTTCTCTTTCTTCTGGCCACCGGAGGGTTCATCTTCGACTGGTTGATTGTATCCGTTCTTATCCTTCTCGGAGCTGGTATGGCTTCAGCAGTGGGTATGCTGTCTGGAACCAGTGGCAGAGATTTTATAGGTACATTGTTCTACGGCACTATCTTTGTTATTCCACTTATGATTCCCGCTCTTTCCACCATGTTCCCTGGTAAACCATCTACCATTATCAGGCTGCTTCCCTCGTATGGTCTGACCGAAGCAATGTCCGGGGTGCTGGGAGAGGGCATGGGCCTGCGTTTCGCAGCACCTCACATCATGACAACAATTCTGTGGGATATATTCCTTCTCGGATCCGCCTTCTTTCTTCTGCGGCGAAGGGTGGAATCACTTTGAGTATCGGGCGGGTATGGGACCTTATTTCTGGTGATCTCAGGCTTGGATTCCGATCTCCGATCGTCCTTTGGATTCTGATAATGCCCTTTGTAATCACTTTTCTGCTGAAGGTTGTTTTCGTCGCTTTGTTTGACCCTGAGCCACGGATATGTATTTACGATTCAGGGGGATCCGACATTACAATGATCCTGCAAACAGTAGAGGGCATCAGACTTTCCCGAGCCGAGAGTTCAGCAGAATTGAAAGAACATATAGAGAACAACAATGCTGATCTTGGACTGGTAATCGAGAGGGGTTTTGACCAGGCGGTAAGAGATGGTCAGAAACCCGAACTGCAATACTTTTTCTCAGGGGGAAGCCTGGCTTCAAACCGCATCGTCATCAGTCTGCTTGTGTTGGATGTACTCCGGGAAATTGAAGAGAGGGAATGTCCTGTCGAAGTTGTTCTCCAAACAGGAGACGAGGAGGAGACAATACCCCTGGCACGAAAATTTATACCGGCAATAGTCCTTTTTGTTCTTATCATTACAGGAATTTTCGTTCCCGCATTCATGCTTGTGGAAGAGAAGGAACATGGTACCTTGAAAGCTCTTCTTGTAACCCCGGTAAGTCTGTCAGATATTCTCTTCTCCAAAGCCCTGCTGGGTTTCACAATGACAGTAACCATGTGCTTTATCACACTGGCATTAAACGGAGCCCTTTCCGGGCAACCACTGGCACTGCTGGCCACAATCGTCGCTGGAACTGTTGTTTGTAATGCAATCGGACTGATATACGGCACGTTGGCTGGCAACGCGAAAACCCTTTACACACTTGTGAAAAGCCTCAACATACTCCTTGCGGGTCCGATTCTGTTTTATCTCTTTACCGGCTTGCCGCAGTGGATAGCAAGGATCTTCCCAACTTACTGGTTCATCGACCCACTTTACAGCATAACAATTAAAGGTGCTGATTTTTCAGAGGTATCTTTCAAGCTTGCAATTGCGCTTGGCATAGGTATTCTACTGAGTATTGCAGTTGTTCCATTGAGCAGAAGAATGCAGAAAAAACTGGCCGATAAATAGGGACGGAGGTAATTAGATTTCTTAATTACCTCCGTCCCCCTCATCCGTCCCTGATTAATGAGAGGAGATGTTGTTATGCTGATGTTTTTACTGTCAGTAGTACTTCTGGTTCCGGGAAGCTCAGCGAGTAACGCCGGGGAAATCTATACTTCTACCTTCTCTATAGTGGCCATGGATACACTGACTGGTGAATTCGGAGTGGCCGTAGCATCGAAGGTTCTCGATGTGGGTTACATCGTACCGTGGGGAGAGCCGGGAACGGGAGCGGTCGCCACACAGGCATGGACAAACGCGAACTTCGGCCCTGAAGGGCTGGAAATACTGAGAACAGGATCATCGGCGATAGAGACCATGGACAGCCTTCTGGGAAACGACCCCGAAAGAGAGGTCAGGCAGCTTGGAATTGTAGATGCGGAAGGTAATTCCGCTTCTTTCACGGGTAATGAAACTCTTGACTGGGCCGGCAGTATTACCGGTCAGGGTTACGCTATTCAGGGTAACATTCTCACCGGCCCTGAGGTTGTTGAGGAAATGGAAAGCGCTTTCATTGAGAAGGAGGGTTCCCTTGGAGGCAGGCTTCTGGCGGCACTTCTGGCGGGAGATGCCGCCGGCGGTGACAGCAGAGGCAGACAATCGGCAGCTATGGTCGTTTTCAGGGAGAACGGCGGGTACCAGGGATGTTCCGACCTTCTTATTGATATCAGAGTTGCCGATTCCGATGATCCCCTGGGCGATCTTGAAAGAATTTACTCGAAGTGGTGCACGTGGTACGTTTTTCCTGTTTACATTGACGCTGGCTCCCCCGAGACTGAATACGCTATTCGCATTATGGATGACTATCTTGAATCCGATGATGTTGACGCTCAGACCCTGAACGGACTGGCCTGGGAACTTGCGATCAGACAGCTTCACCCCGAGAAAGCTGTAGAGATAGCAATTATTGCCATCGAAATGGAACCGGAAGATTCAAATATCATGGACACCCTCGCTGAATCATATTTCGCCCTGGGAGAATTCGAGAAGGCAGTTGAATGGGAGCAGAAAGCTCTGGATCTCGACCCGGAGAACGTTTTCTTCAATGAGCAGCTTGATAAATTCCTGGAACACCTGGAAGAATAGATGCAATCAGGGACGGAGGTAATTAGATTTTCTAATTACCTCCGTCCCCATTCAGGCTGACGGATTTGTACACGGCCCGTCCTAGATCCTTCCCTGATTCATCAAAAAGTTTCTTTAAATGATCATCCATGGTGAAATAGAAAACCTGCCAGCCGCTGTTTACAAGCCCGATAACACGGTTGACAAGATTCTTCCTCCGCTCCCAGTCGGAATGCTGGAATGCATCATCAAAAATAAGAAAAGCTACCTCACCCATTGTGAGTTCGGCGAATCCTGTTCTGAGAGCTATATAAACCTGCTCAGAGGCACCTGTACTCAACTGCGACAGAGGGTATTCTTCACCTTCAGAAGTTGAAAGATTAAGATATCCATCACTGTCCAGTTTCAATCCTGTGTAGTGCCCGGTGATCTTCAGAAGCGAAGAAACAACTTCATCGGATCCCATTGCTTCATCCAGCCTTTCGTTCTCCCGGGAGCGGAACTCACAAACAGCCCTGAAAACCGTATTCTCAGCCAGAATTCTCGCGGTAAGATCCTTGTATGTGTTTTCAACGGTTTCTATCCTGTCCTCCAGGGCTGTAAGAAGCTCCCTGATATCCCTTGTTTTGTTTTCCGTAGCCACAGATATCTCCATTTTAAGGGTATCAATACTGTGCTTTTCCCGCTCGAGATCCTTCGTTACATCCTCAAGTTCATCTTTCAGTTTCAGATAGCGTCTCTTATCCCATTCCTCGGAAGAAGGATCAGGCAGATAGGAATCCTCATGAACGTTGAGTGAAGAGAGGTCTACTTTGAGAGAATTGACTGCTTCCTGGATTTCTTTCCGCTTTCTCCTGATACTATCTATTCTGGCGTCCCACTGGTTATCGGGAACCTCCTCCCCTGTAATGACATGAAGCCTGGACAGAATGCTCGCTTCTTTTGTTTCAATATCCCGCTTGAGTTCTATACGGTTACCCTTGAGATTCTCGGAATGAATATGCCTTGTTTCCATGTTCTGGTGCTCAACCTGCAGTGTGGCTATATCCGTCAGCTCCCGATGGAATCTTCTGCTGAACTCCTGCTCCAGTTTCTTCCGCTGCATTTCGGCTGATGCCGAGACAGGTTCGGGTTTTTTCCTGATACGAATGATCAGGCAGACTACTGCTCCTGCAGCAGCAGCGATTATCAGAGATCTGCTGAAGAATCCAGCCACTGCGGTCAGCAGGATAAAAAGGAAAAGCAGGACAAGACTGACCTTATCGATCAGGGATCTATTCCCGGGAGCTTCGACATGTGAGAGGTATCCCTCCCTTGCCTTGTTTACCCAGATGTAGTTGTCCTCTTCGTCGGCCGAATTTCTGAGTTCTTCCTCGATATCGCTAAGATTCTTGAATTTGTCTCTATAAAGGCTGATGTCAGTTACCAGTCTCATCAAATCCTGCTCAGGAGGAAGGTCGTTCATATCAAGCTCAAGTTTCCTCAATTCCTTGTTAAGCATGAAAGCTCTGTGTTTTTTTGCATCTTCGAGCCCACTGAGTTGCTGAGCTATCTCATCCTTAGACCTCTTAAGAGCATTGACCGCGCAGAGTGAGGCGCTTTCATCAACTTCAAACTGAAGGGCTTTCAGCTCGTTTCTTTCCTTATTCACCTTCAGCCTGTCTTCTACAAGCCCCGTATGTTTAGCGTCTATAGTGCCGTTTTCTATAATGGCTTTCTTGACGGTTTCCTGTTTGATGCCGTTCTCAACCTCGTCCAGAACCCCCTTCCCGGAGAGGTAGGTTCTGAGAATATTGTCGCCAACCCCGTCTCCAGTGGAAGAGAGTCTTGTATCCCCTGCTCGGACAACCATCAGTCGGGACAGCTCTTCGGGGAGACAGCTGCCGGAACTCCTGCAATCCTCAAGCTTATTGCCCCCGGAGGTGAAGGTTGTAGTTGTATCCTCCAGGCCAGAAACCACAATTTTACCCCCTGGCTTCCATTTTCTGATGGTCGGCTCCTGTGATTTAGTTCTTTTAAGAATCCAGGGAGTATTCTTTCCGGTTCTGAATAGAAAATCGATCATGGCTTCAACGATATAGGTTTTGCCGGTTTCGTTACGACCGTATATGAGATTCAGTCCCGCAGGTTCAAGAGTAAAATCATCTTTCAGAGGACCCCCGCGGTTAATGGATATTCTATCGATACGGATACCCATTATCAGCTGCCCCCTCCGTATATGACAGAAAGGACAGTTTCGATGACTTTTTCCTTTTCGGGCTCATTTCCGCCGAATTTCCAATCCATTTCCTCAATCAGCTGCAGAGCCCTCCGGGCAACGGCGTTTCTGCGATTGTCCTTTGCAACGTACAGCAAGGAGATATCCGGTTCCTCATCCTTAACGAAGTTGTATTTTATGAACACATCTTTCAGACATTCTATGACTGCTTCTCTGTCGCTTGCATAACCTGTGGCTTTAATCCTGATTCTGGCCCTTTTTCTGTCCTCTTCGTCCAGGCCCCAGACAACGATTCTTTCCTCCGCGTCATTTCTGAGCCTCTCGACCTCATTCTCATCAGGAATAACCAGGAATTTCTCCTGTAAAAAGATCACATCAGTTCGTACTGTTTCCGAGGAGATGTGCCCGGTTGCGGTGTTGAATACAAGATACCGCCTTCTTCCGGTTTCGTTGATGTCGATTCCACAGGGAGAACCGGGGTAGTAGAGATTATCTATGTTCATGGGCCTATGAATATGCCCCAGAAAAACTTTCCAGGGTGAGAATTTTTCGATATCTTTCCTGTACAGGGGCATGTAGGTGCCTTTTTCATAGGGATTGCGATGTTTCATTCCCCCGAAGTAATCACCGTGACCAATAAGAACCCAGCGTTTCTCAGGCCTGATCTCACCAAGGTATTCTCCCATCCCGGAAGTTGCTGAATAGGGTATGAAAACAAAACTCTGG
>JAIOSX010000115.1 GCA_021107345.1 Candidatus Aegiribacteria sp. | reverse complement strand
CTGGGGACATCCCATGGGAAACACTCTGCTGAAGACCGTGGTGAAGGCTATGAACAGTGCCATAAGGGAGGTGGATGTTCTTATCAGATACGGCGGAGAGGAATTTGTCTGTATTCTTCCCTTCACAGGCGAGCAGGAAGCTTCGGAGATAGCTGAGCGGATACGTAAGAGGGTTGTTGAATCATCATACATAATCCCGCATTCAGAGCAGCAGCCATTGGGTAAAGTCAGCATTAGCCTTGGTGTATCCACTTACCTCACTGATGTAGGAGACCGCAATCTGCTGCTTAAATACGCTGATCAGAGAATGTACATGGCCAAACGAGCCGGGAAGAACAAGGTTTTAGCTCCCGCTCTCGGAAACTGCCAGTTCGCCGGCTGAGCAATAGCAACAGGGGATTTGAGTACGGGATTACCGTTCACGGTCATGCGAACGAGGTGTGCCCAATCTTTCCGGCAAGAACTATAGTAATCCGTCAGCAGAGTTGAATCGCTCTTAGTTATCCAGTTGTATAATATTCATTATGGTTAATGCATCATCTCTTCCTGTGTCAGACTGTTATCAGTTGACATGTCACTGATGCGACGGTACTGTTATTCAATCAAGTAATTCTTGCACCGTTCAAAATGACTCTTCATGAAAGGACACAAAATGGAAGAACTTCACAAAATACTGGAAGAACTTGTTGAAGCCAGAGGTATTGATGTTGCGGTCTGCGTTGGAAGAGATGGCTTTGTCATCGATGCCGCGTCAACCGGAACCTCCGATACCGAAGCCATAGGAGCGATGGTATCCACAGGTATGGGTTCCGCCGAGAGCGTGGGTCGTGAGCTGGGTCTCGCCGAAATGGATCAGGCGATGATGGAGTATAAGGGCGGTATAGTAATGATGACCGCGCTTGGCACTGATGCCCTTCTCGTCATTGTTGCAGCCAAGGATGCCAATCTCGGAGGAATTCGTCTTCAGGTAAGAAGAAGCGTTCCAAAACTTAAATCAGCACTTTAGTACATTGTTTACCAGTATTGCATCGAAGAATAAATATCCTCGAAACGTCAGGCTGCATATTGATGATTTATTGGCAAGGATGAACTCATATAACAGGAAGGAATAAAATGTCAAAGAAAGATGAATTGAAAAAGAATATCGAGGACAGGAATCTGAGTCCCGAAAATATATTCATTGCTTCCTTTATAGCCGGGATAAGCTCATTCGGTATTCTTAATCAGGCAGTCATCGCTATGGCTGCCCGTCAGATAGGCAAAGATCTGGCTGAATACTACTCTGTTACAAAATCAGATACTCCGGATAGTAAAGCGGCTGTTATCGATAACTGCATAAGTTCAATAGAAAAACTTCAATCATTGATACATATCTCAGATGATATTACATGCAATGATGACAATGGTGTTATTCTTACAAAAATCAAGGCCAGCACGTGCAGGTACTGTCCGAAAGGTGTCGGACATGCAGAACTCAGCGGTACGCTCTGTCCTTTTCCGACTCTGATCGAGCAATTCATTAATACACTGAACGACAAGGAATTAATAAAGGTTCTCAAGGAGAGAGCGGTTCCTCTGTTGAAAAAAGTAGATGATTGGTGCGTAATAAGATATATTGAATCAGTCTAGATATTCATATTCTTCTGTTATTCCTTATTCTGCCGGGATCATATCGTAAATCATATCTCGGTAGCATGAAGAAGCTGACCGCCGGGGAAATAAATGTATTTGACAAGGGACGGAGCAGAACACTCCGTCCCTCTTGTCATATGCACATGCAACCAGAAGATACTTCCACTCAACTAACTTACTCCAGTTGTGAGTGGTCAGTGCCGGTCTGCTAGAAACTGGCCTTGATCTCACCCCAGGTTGCGGAGTTGAGGGCCAGGCCAAGGTCCATCTCGAACATGTAGATGTACCAGTTGCCTCCCGATGAGTAGGACCAGAAGAATCTGTCAAGGTCATTACAGTATGCGAGGCCGAACGAAGAGTCCGAGGAGGCGGGTAGCGTGGCGCTCCCGATGTAGTCGCACGTGGTTCCAAAGATGTAGAACACATAGATGTTGCCGTCGTAGGTGGTCACGCACACGTAGAGGCTGCCTGATTCCCAGAAACAGGTGATGCCGCTCATCTGGCTCGGGATGTGTGAAGAAACATCGTACCAGTAATCGCTGCCTCCAGGTTGCCAGGCCAGGAGCCTGAACAAGGACGTGGACACGTCGCTTACGGATTGCCAGAAAAAGGTTCCGTCGAAGTCCATTCCACGCCCGTCGGAACCGGCCGGATTGGTGAATGAAGCCCAGCCGGAGCCGGAGTTCCAGTTATAAATGAGTGGGTCGCTCCAGTCGTTGGTGTAAAAAGTTGTAACGCTGTAGTCATAGCACACTCCGTAACCATTCGTGTTGTTTGCGTGGAGGGGGAGCGACGCGAGAAGAGTTCCGGTCAGTGCGTCGAACTCGTATAAAATGTCGTCATCTTCTCCCATACCTATGAGATCATTCCAGGGGGTACCGTTCAAGTAGCACAATCCGAGGATGTCCGTCGTGAAGGTGATCTGGTAGTTGCTTATGGGTGTGATAGTGATCGCATCTCCACCTTGTCCGCCATTCGCGGGAATCGTGGAGTAAGAACCGATGCGGCCGTTCTCGGCGGACGCCAGAACCGCCAGTAGCATCAACATGAATAACATAATTCTCATGATTCTCCTTTCAATGAAGTTATACAGTACAATATCCGATCAAAATACTAAGATTAATTAACATGTTAACTCATATGGTAGAAGTTGTCAATGAGCTTTTCTTGAAACATCTTGAGGAATCCCGCTTATGATTGTCCGTACTCGATAAAAGGAATGACCTTCATACAGTCACCTTACTTCGGATACCATTTGCGGGTTAGCCCTGCCGAACCTTGTTTTGTAGATTCATGAATTGATTTGTACCTGTATGTATACATGGTTCTGCAGTAATGCTTGGCACTTCATGCAGGTTATATTCAAGTGTATACGAAATGACGGGAAGGTTGCATGCCATTTGATGTGGTACTGAGGTCCGGATTTAAGAATTACGACAGAGCTGTTCTTATAGACAGCCTAGGAGAAATGATCGAACAGGCTGGAGGCTGGCCCCAATCCGTTGTATCTGGTGCCAGGGTTCTGCTTAAGGTTAACATGCTGTCCGCGAAATCCCCCGACAGGGCGATAACTACACATCCCGAAGTCGTAGCTGCCATGGCTGTGCTTCTTAGGGGGAAAGGCTGCGAGGTTACAGTCGGCGACAGCCCGGGTGGTGCAGTAAAGGGTGTTGAGAGGTACTGGAAGAACTGCGGTTTCTCAGATGTTGCGGAAGAACTTGGAATTGAACTCGTCAATTTCGAAAAAGCCGGTTCGGTGCAAGTCTCCATTGGTGATCGAACCTACAATATCGCTAAACCCGTAATTGATGCCGATGTATTAATAAATTTGTGCAAATTCAAGACCCATGGTTTATGCAGGCTGACCAATGCGGTAAAGAATGCCTTTGGAGCTGTCCCCGGACTTGGGAAAGCTATCCACCACTGTAATGCCATAAAGCCTGCTGATTTTGCGGAAACCCTTGTGGATATATACACGCTGGTCAGTTTTGATCTGCATGTTATGGATGCGATTCTGGCCATGGACGGAAAGGGTCCCAGTACCGATGGCACGCCAAGATGGGATGGAATACTTGGAGTCGCCCGTGACGGTGTAAGTCTTGATGTTGTCATGGCTGGTCTGGCCGGTCTGAATCCACAAAGACTGCATACTAACAGAATCGCCCTTGAGAGAGGGCTGGGGCTGGATCCGGAGGAAATAAGGATCAGCGGTATTGAGGACTGCACGCTGGAGGATTTCCGGATACCCGGAGAGAGTTTCTACAATCTTCTGCCCTCATTCCTTGGAGATATCGCCAGGTACTTTTTCAAGAAACCTCCGGTAGCCACGGATAAATGTGTAGTCGGAATATGTGCAAGGGGATGCCCGGTTGATGCCATAACCATCAGAAACGGAAAGGCTGTGATGAACCGGAAAAAGTGCATAATGTGTCTATGCTGTCATGAGCTCTGTCCAGAACAAGCTATTAAGATCCGCATTCCGCTGGGCAGGGGTTGAAATGGGATCTGAAAGAAAACCTACTATGCTTCATAGAATAGAATATGGCGCTGTACGTACAATGATATTATTTGCGGGGCTTCTGCCTTTAAGATGTGCTCTGGCCCTGGGAGCTTCTCTGGGCTGGACAGCATGGAGCGTTCTCGGGATCCGGAAGAAGATAGTGATGATGAACCTGCGACAGGCTTTCCCGGATAGAACAAACAGTGAGTTGAACAGGACAGGGCTTCATTCCTATATGAATTCCGGCCGGTTCATGCTGGAGTTCGCCAGACAGGGCAGGATGGGTGAGGATTACATCGCAAAACATGTAACCGTTGAGGATACTGAAGCCCTGGATGTTCTGAAAGCCTTGAGCGGAGCGATAATCATTACGGGTCATTTCGGGAACTGGGAACTTTTCGGTATTGTTAACAGGTATAAGCTGGGAGATGTAGCCTTTCTTGTAGGCAGGCAGAGCAACAGCCTTGTGGATGGATATATAAATAGAATGAGATCCATCCACGGAATAGAGCTTTATAACAGGAAGTCAGCAGTTAAAGGGGTTCTAAAATCGATAAAAAGGGGTGGATACGTGTGCTGGCTTTCCGACCAGGATGCAGGTGACAGCGGAGTTGTCGTTGATTTTTTCGGTTATCCCGCATCAACCCCAAGGGGTGCTGCGGCATTTTCCGTGAAACTGGGGATACCTGTAGTACCTTCAGTACTTGTAAGGGAAGGGAAATGTCCGAACCACAGGCTTGTGATTGGGAAACCTGTGTATCCCGACCGGAACCTTTCACCGGAAGAAGCTGAGAAAGAAGTTACTCAGGAGTACACCAGACAGCTTGAGGATATGATAATCAGAAATCCAGAGCTATACTGGTGGGCGCACAGGAGATGGAAAACAACTGGAATGTATGGCAGCAGGAAACAGATGCCTCCTGTAACTACACTAGAGGGAAAAGAAAATGAAAAGTAAAGTAGCTGTACTGAAAACATCGCCGGATACTGTTCTCGAGGATTATCGCAGGCTCCTCAAGAGCATCGATTATCTGGATTATCTGGACAGAAGCAAGAACGTCCTCCTGAAGATCAACGTATCCTGGCATCACTGGTATCCCGCCTGTTCAACAACGCCCTGGCAGCTCGACGGTGTTATCCGGACACTCCTGGATGATGGCTTCAAGAGGGAGCAGCTCGTTTCCACTCACAACAGAACTGTGGTGGTAAGCGATAAAAGAGGCGAAAAGGGTAATCATCTCAAACAGGTTGATGAAGATCTTCACAATATTCGGAAGATAAGGCTTTACGAAAAGCCTGTTAAATGGATTGAGTTCAAGCCGAAGAAACCCTTCAGGGTACTTGGTAAGATATTTCCTGACGGTGTGAAAATACCCGATGCCCTGATAGGACAGAACATAATCCAGCATCCCACCATGAAAACCCATGTGTTCACAACGATTACGGGGGCGATGAAGAACGCCTTCGGAGGCCTGCTCAGCGAGCGCAGACACTGGACTCACAGCGTTATACATAAAACCCTTGTCGACCTTCTAAGGATTCAGAAGGAGATTCACCCCGGTCTTCTGGCGGTTATGGATGGAACGTTCGCCGGTGAAGGTCCGGGGCCTAGAGCGATGATACCCCATGTAAAGAATTACATTCTTGCCTCTGCCGATCAGGTTGCGATTGACGCGATAGGCGCGAAAATGCAGGGATTCGATCCGCTCAAACTGGATTTCATCAGGCTTGCGCATGAAGAGGGTCTGGGCACGGGAGACCCAGTGGATATTGAAGTTGTCGGCGAGGATATATCCGATGTGAATTTTCATTTTGTGCAGACGGAAACCTTCGCAAGCAGGGGACAGAAGATGATCTATCATGGCTGGCTTAAACCAATGGAGAATTTTCTGCTCAGAACTCCTTTAGTACCGTGGGCCTTTTTTGCCAGCAGACTCTATCATGATGTGTTCTGGCTCAATCTGGTTGGAAAGAAACGAATCAGAGAGGCCCTCGATACAGACTGGGGAAGGCTGTTCATGAAGTACGGATCTGTAGATACAATCCCCGGTCCGCTTCCGGAGCGGAACAGGATAGAATAGCATGCCGATAACTCAGGCTGTTCTTGGCTGTGGAAGATGGGGCAGTTTTCACCTGTGGTACGGATCCATGATTGGAAACTCCGTGACAGGTTGGGAGCCCGAGGGTATCCCTGAATTTTCTCTGCTGCGGGAAACCAGGAAGAACAGGTACCTGGAACTGCCGCTGGATATACGGCTGACCAGTGATATCGATGAAATATCCGGCTCCGATATGATTATTGTTACGATTCCCGCCCAGAAGTTCAGAGGCCTCTGCTGCAAACTCAGGCAGATTGATATTTCAACAGCCGACCTGATACTCTGCATGAAGGGTATAGAAATGGATACCGGAATGAGGCTGACCGAGATATCGCACGAAGAAGGGCTGGAACCCCGGAGTCTTTCGGTCTGGGTAGGTCCGGGACATCCGCAGCAGTTTGTTGCGGGAGTGCCAAGCTGCATGATAATCGCATCGGAAGATGAAAGTGATTCGGTACGCATTGCAAGACTGCTGAGCAGCGATCTGATACGTTTCTACTGGTCCCGTGATATCATCGGTTGTGAAGTAGGAGCAGCCGCAAAGAATGTTATTGGAATCGCGGCTGGAATACTTGACGGACTGAATCATTCCGGTCTCAAAGGAGCACTCATGGCCAGGGCTCCTCAGGAGGTCGCGAGACTGGTAGCCTCTATGGGTGGTGACTGGAGAAGTGTATACGGACTATCTCACCTGGGTGATTACGAGGCAACTCTCTTCTCCCCATACAGTCATAACCGGATGTACGGAGAAGCTTTAGCAGGGGAGGGCGGGACGGAAAATCTTCAGCTTGCAGAGGGGGTTGATACCGCGACCGCCATTATGCTGCTTGCGGACAAGTACAATGTGGAGATGCCCATAACCAGTACTGTATGTAAAATTATCAATAGCGAGATCCCGGCGAAGAAAGCCATTGGAGATCTCTTTACAAGACCGGAGAAGGAAGAATTTGCAGACCACTTCTGACCTGAAAAGTTCAATAGATTGAAGAAGCCAACCTACCTGGATAATCTTACAGTTACGCCCCTTCGCGCAGAGGCCGAAAGGGCTGTTTCTGAAGCTTTGCAGAAGGGGTATGGACACCCGAGAAGTACGAATCTCTCCGGAAGACGCGCACAGAAGGTTCTGGAAGACCTGAAGGAACGTACAGCCCGCTTTTTTGGCGGATCACGGGTTGTGTTCTGCTGCGACGGCGGTATGGCCAACGGATTCTCTATTCTATCCGCCGGACGGCTGGCCAGGGAGGAGGGCAGAGGACACATTGCAGCTTCTCCGGTAGAAAGGTCTTCCGTGGTTACCGCCCTGAAAATCCTTAGAAGCGAGGGATCAGTTATTAGCATTCTGGAAATCGACGATTCCGGCAGGATAATCCCGGAGTCACTAGCAGAAGCCGTATCTGATGAAACCGGTCTGGTCACATGTGCCTGGGTCAACGGAATTTCCGGAATTATTCAACCGGTACCGGAACTTGCTAAGACAGCCCATTCTGCAGGGGTTTGGTTCCATACTGATGCAAGCGATGCGGCAGGAAGAATTGAAATCGACATATCCCAAACCGATATTGACTTCATCACAATGTGTTCCATTAAAGTTGGAGGCCCTCCCGGGGCGGCAGCAGTTGTGATGTCGGATGTTGACCCATGGCTTATGAGCGCCGCACCTGAGTTTTCATCCATGGCCAATATACCAGGAATATCCGGTATGGTAGCCGCGATGGACGTTATAGGAACAGGCATAGAACCCCGCAGCAGGATAGTCAATCAGCTCCGAAGAGATCTTTTTTTGGGGCTTGACTCACTCAATGTCAATTATTCTATCATCGGAGGTGATCTTGAGCATATTCTGCCGGGAACCGCACTGCTGAATATCACCCAGGCACCTGAGAAACTTCATCTTAAACTGGAAAAGGAGAACATTATCCTCCCCTCTCACAACTCAACCGATCGATTATCTTACCTTGATAGAACGGGGTGGGATATTTCCAGTCCTGATCAGTACCTTGGGTTTTCCATGGATACAGATAACACAATTGTCGATATTGAACATTTCCTGAGATCCTTTTCGGAGATTATTCTAACGGCGAAGGGCGGCAAAAGTGAGAATTAGAACCATTCTTCTGCTTGTTCTGGCTTTCGTTGCGGTCAAAGGCACTCATGCCGGTAATCAGGTCTGCGACAGTCGATACTTCTGGATGGTCAGAGATGGCCTTGAAAGCCCCGAGTCCATCGATTTGCTGGTAAACAGAGCCGCAGAGGCGGGAGCAAATGGAATAATCGTTCAGGTGGCCGGAAGAGCAGAAGCGTATTACAGTTCATCCATACTGCCGGTTGCCACCTTTCAGAATGATTTTGATCCCCTTGCATATAAAATCGCCAAAGCCCGCCCCAGGGGTCTGAAGGTCCACGTCTGGATAAACGCGTTCATGGTCTGGTCCGCTCCTTACACGCCGAATGATTCGACACATATCTGGTATACACATCCCGAATGGTTCATGACCGACAGGTATGGCCGATCAACAAGAGAGTATACCAGGGATGAATGCGATCGGAACGGGCTTGTAGGGGCGACACTCTCGCCAGCCTTGCCGGAAGTCAGGGCATTTCTTGCGGATGTTGCTTCAGAGATAGCTGTGAACTATAACGTTGATGGAATTCATCTTGATTACATAAGGTATCCAAATCCATCCTTCGGCTTTGAATCGCAGTCAACAGGAGTCTTCTTTCTTAAAACCGGGCTTGATCCCCTTGACATATTCAGGAGATACGGTGAAAACGAGGAGCTCATAGATATGTGGTCCCTCTGGAAAATAGATCAGGTAACCCTGACTGTAGAGACCGTAAGGTCGGTTCTGAGAAGCGAGGCTCCCGGTGTATTGCTGTCATGCGCCGTAATGGCCGATCCGCACGAAGCACGATCTCATTACTCCTGTGACTGGAGGTCATGGCTCGAAGCCGGGCTGGTTGATTTTGTGTGTACAATGGCTTACACCACCAATATGCAGAAGGCCAGGGAATTGGCGGTTCTTGGAACTGAAGTATGTCCGGAGAGAGTTATTCACGGAATAGGCATCTATAACCAGTCTATGTCCAATGCATTTACAGGGGCTTCGGAAGCCCTGATCAGAGGCTGCAAAGGTGTATGTGTATTCAGTCTCAATTCGCTATCTTCTGATGATACCTGGATGCTGAAGAACTTCTGGGGAGAACAGGGAAGTACAGATTTCCCGGTAGATTCAGCTGTCTTTCAACGTGTTGATACTAGGAGTGTGTCCGACAATGTACATTGAGCAGATGTGTGGGTTTTATGCCAATGTTTCATTGTCGGACAGGCTCCTGGAAAGTGGTAGTTTATGAGGCTTGGTGTTCTGGCCAGTGGAAGCAGGGGGAATGCCCTCGTGATCGAGCATGAAGGCTGCATGGTGTTCATCGATGCGGGATTGAGCGGAAAAAAGCATACTGATAGACTACTTGAAGCAGGATTCGGCGGCATTTTTCCTGAAGCTCTTTTAATAAGTCATGAACATTCGGATCATATAAAGGGTGCCGGCGTGCTGGCTCGAAAATGGAATATTCCCGTGTACGGTTCCAGCGGTACTCTGGATGCCTCCAGAAAAAATCTGGGAAAGCTGCCGGGCACGGAAATTCTTGAAAATGGGACAGGTGTGGATTTCAGTTCCTTTACTGTAAGCGCTTTCAGCGTTGCCCATGATGCGTCCGACCCATCAGGATATGTGATCGAATGGGACTCGGGAAAGCTGGGAGTAGCAACTGACCTCGGTAAATCCAGCCCTCTGGTTGAGGAGAACCTGACAGGCTGCAGCGCCATGGTTCTGGAGTTCAATCATGACGAGGATATGCTGTGGAATGGCAGTTATCCCTGGCACCTGAAACAGAGGATAGCTTCAACAACAGGACACCTGTCAAATAGTACGGCTTCAGACCTTCTGGAGACGATTTATCACGGAAATCTGAAGGTCTGCGTTCTTGCCCATCTCAGCCAGGAGAATAATCTACCGCATCTGGCCGAGAAAGCATCGCGAGAAGTTGCGGGAGGAAAAGTAAGGATTCATATAGGCATGCAGGATATACCTCTGCCTGCCCTGGATCTGTGAGGAGGTAGTTAGAATTGAAATGGGCCATGATACTGGTATGTTCGGCCGCAGCAGCTTGCTCGGCCATTGATATCGATCTTGCAGCGGAAACCGGTCTTTCATATCCAACCGGACAGTGGGGGAGCAGCCTGAATACGGGTGCTGATGTCGGGCTGTCCGCTTCGTGGGTTATTAATCCATCGTTCAGGGCCGGACTGGGATTTTCATTGAGTGTATTCGGAAGCAGTGATCAGGGGGCTGCAAGCTTGACCCTCTTCAAACCCCATCTGAAAGCTGCGTATTATCTGAGACCCTGGGGTAAAGTGTTCAATCCAGGTGTAGTGTGCTCCTTTGGATTTTGCAGAAGCTCACTGAGCAACAGCGGGGGCACCGATCCCGCATCCTGGGATCCGTTCTGGAAAGCCGGTCTCAGATGGAATTTCAGCCTGGGAGCCGGCTTCAGAGGAGAGGTGGGTGGAGATTATACCAGCATAATGGCTGAAGTTGAGAACGGAGACTTATTTACCCTCCACTTTGGTATTTCCAGGGAGGTGACGTTATGAGGTGGCTTATATTAATACCGGTCCTGTCAATTCTGATGCTAATAGCAGTTACAGGATGCGGCAGCAACCCCCTCTTCTACCGGATGGGAGCGGATTACTATCCAGTAAATCATATAGGCAGCCAGTGGGAGTATTCGATCGACGGTGGAGGAACGCTGATCGTATCTGTGATCGATCAGACCGAAAGGGGAGAGAGAGCCTGTTACAGGGTTCTATCCGGAGCGGACTATACTTACTGGATAGCTAACGACGGGTACATAGAATTCTACGAAGACCACAGAGTGATGTTCAACGGGTACGAAGTTCCACTATACCAGGCCTGGGTGACATGGCTGGACTGGCCGCTTACAACGGGATATGTACGAACAGATGCAGCATCTACCTTTGCCGTTAACCAGGGCGTTACAATAAGCCATGACTGGGAAAGAAGATCCGTTGTTATCGATATAGAAACCAGCCCCGATGGCAGGTGGGAGCAATGCTATCATCTGAAACAGCACGAGAAAACCATTAACTGGATCAGGGCTGCCGGATTTGAACCCGAGACCACTATCGTTCATAGAGACATCTGGCTTGCGCCCGATGTAGGAATGGTTGCCAGAACAACCGCTGACAGCAGCCTGACCCTGGTAGAGTATCAGCAGGGTAATTGATTTTGACTTCCGGTCTTATCTTCTCGCTGTTCTTTATCTTTGCGTACGCTTATATAGCCGTTGCCCATAAAAAGCGGGGTCTGGCGATCTGGATTACCGCGGGTATGGCGATAGTATTCAGCTTTATCTTTGGCTGTTTTGCCGGGTGGGGCGAGCTGGGTTCGATTGCCGGTGGTATTAATTTCAGTGTGCTTCTGATATTCTCCGGGATTCTTCTTATTGCCGAGGTACTCATTGAATCCGGTATACCCGGATATCTTGCCGGTCACATAGTAACCCGTTCAAAGAATTATGGCCATGCTGCCATATATCTCTGTATCCTGTCAAGCGTGATATCGATTTTCGTGGAGAACGTAGCCACGGTGATGATAGTAGCGCCCATAGCCCTTGAGGTGGCAAGAAAACTGAAAGCCAACCCCGTAGTTCTGTTGATAGGGATTGCGGTGGCCAGCAATCTTCAGGGAACGGCCACACTGGTCGGTGATCCCCCGAGCATGATACTGGCTGCCTCGGAGAATATGGATTTCAACGATTTCTTCTTTATGGACGGGAAACCGGGAATATTCTTTGCCGTTCAGCTGGGAGCGGTCGCATCCTTTTTCGTTCTGAAGAGGCTTCTGAAAAAGGACTCAAGACCGCTTCCGAAAGTCAAGATCCCTGAAGTGAGCAGCTGGTTTCCCGCCTGGGTACTTGCCGGGGTAATCCTCGGCCTGGCAGTATTGAGTTTCTTCTTCCCCGGAGTAGGTATTGAGGCTGGCCTTTTGTGTATTGCAGGAGGTGGGATAGCCGTAGCATGGCACGCCTTCTTCAGAAGGGGCTATCTTGGAAACAGAGGCAGGGGAAATCATGGAAACCGCCGGGCCAGGGCTATCCTGAGGGAATTCGACTGGGATACGCTGTTTTTGCTTGCGGGAATATTCTTTATGGTGGGTGCCCTTGAGGAAATGGGGGTCATGCATAAAATTGGTGTTTTCCTGGCCGGTGTATCAGGGAACAGTCCCCTGTTCGCATTCCTGATAATTGTTGTAAGTGCGGTCATACTGAGCGCCTTCATTGACAATGTTCCCTACGTAACGGCCATGATACCTGTAACCCATGCAATCGCGCAGACTCTTTCCGAAGCGGGGCAGAGTCACTACTATCTTTCCTTCGGCCTGCTTATTGGAGCCTGTCTTGGAGGTAACATATCCCCTGTCGGCGCTGCGGCGAATATCGTATCCGTATCCGTATTGAGAAAGAACGGGTTTAAAGTATCATTCATGGAATTCGTCAGAGTAGGGTTGCCGTTCACAATAGCCGCTACCGCGGTAGGTGCCGCTTTCATCTGGTTTGTCTGGGGACCTGGATGATGAATTTCAAGTGGAATACCGCTATATCTGCAACAGCGGTTGTTGCATGCTCACTTAAGATAGAACAGTCCGAATGGTTGGATGAATTTTCAGATGAGTGGAGAAACCCATTCCTGATCATTGATTCTGAAGTGAGAAGGCTGTGGGATAGTCTGCTGCAGTCAGCCATACCGTCAACTTCGGGGCTGTACGTCATGGAAGCCCGGGAGGTGTTGAAAAATACATTCACATTATCCCAGATATGGGAAAGCATGTCAGCTGCGAAAATCCACAGGGACACACCGGTTGTTGTAATCGGGGGTGGACTGGTATGCGATATCGGCGCAATGGCCGCATCAACCTATCTTCGCGGGTTGAGACTGATGATTGTCCCCACCACCCTTCTTTGTATGGTGGATGCATGCCTTGGCGGTAAAACAGGTGTGAATCTCGCCTCCGCCAAGAACCAGGTGGGAACGTTCAATCCTGCGGATAAGATACTTATAGCACCTGATTTTCTCGATACCCTTCCAGAACGTGAGTTCAAGAGCGGGATTGCGGAGATAATAAAGACCGCACTGATAGGGGACAGGTCGATACAGGGATTACTGGAGCGGATGGATATTGAGAATCCTGATAAGAACAGCATTCTGAAAATCATACATAAATGTCTTGAAGTGAAGGGCGGTATAGTAACCGAGGACCTCAGGGAAACCGGGAATAGAATGCTTCTCAATCTGGGGCATACTATCGGACATGCTCTGGAGAGTGCCAGCGAGTTCCAGCTTTCACACGGAGAAGCCGTGGGTCTGGGACTTTTAGGGGAAGCGACCATTGCTGTAACCCGGGGAGGTAACAGGAATCTACCGGGAGAGATCCGGCATATGCTCAAACTGGCCGGCTTGCCCACGAACGTAAATGATATGGTTTCTCAGGAGAAGCTGTCCCTCCTCTTCGAAAGAGACAAGAAAACCCGGAGAGACGGGCGGATATGGGCACTTCCCTTTGACTGGTGCGATTGCAGGCTTACATACTTTACTCCAGATCAGGAGGAGAAGGTTCTTCCGTTCGTTCTGAGCCTGCTGAAGGTGTGAAAAGTATTGCGGAGGGAAGTTTCTGGGAACACCTTGAAGAACTCAGGCGAAGATTGTTTTATATTCTGGGCGTTCTGGCAGGATCAGTCATTGTATCCTTTATTTTCAGCAGGAAACTCATGCAGCTTGTTCTCTCCAGCGGTCCTTCCGAACTCCAGGCCCTTGCTCCCACCGAGGCTTTTGCAGCGCATCTCAATCTGTCGCTTGCAGCCGGCATCCTTGTTTCTTCACCTGTTATCTTCTACCAGTTCTGGCGATTCGTCTCAC
This sequence comes from Candidatus Aegiribacteria sp., assembly GCA_021107345.1. The sequence goes on along the minus strand of JAIOSX010000115.1, from coordinate 8,731 downwards.
CGGGGCTTTTCAGGAAAGAAAGAAAAACAGCGGTTCGCTCAGCTTTTGCGTCCGTCCTTCTTTTTTTAGCGGGGGCGGCATTTGCATGGTTTCTAATGCTGGAACCGGCTATTGATGTGTTCATGAGTTTCGAGACGGGAAACATCACGGGTCACTGGAGTCTTGCGAACTATATAGGCTTTCTCAGCAGGCTCATCATGATATTCGGTGTTGCGTTCCAGCTGCCGGTTCTCATACTTATACTTGTAAGCCTTGGAGTTGTAACTCCAGAAGTTCTGGCGAGATATAGAAGGCATATAATAGTAGGGCTTCTTATTATCGCTGCCATTCTTACCCCGCCTGACCCCCTCACCCAGGTTATGCTTACCCTTCCTCTGTATCTTCTCTTTGAATTAAGCCTGCTGGCGGCCAGGGTCGGGTACAGAAGGAAAGGGGCCGGGCCTGACATCTGAACAGGTGGGGGCGGATCTTGAATTTTGGCATTCATTAAAAATGCCAAAATTCAAGATCCGACCCCACTTTACGATCCGTTTACGATCCGGGAATCAGAGGCACATCAATTTCAGGACCGATTCCGTCCCGTTGTCGCATCTGACTCTGGCAAAATAGACTCCCTGCGAGAGATCACCTGACTCACCAAGCACATACGATCCGTAGAAGCTGTCGCTGGACACCAGGTTACCTCTGATATCATAGATGCTTATAGCGGCCTGGTTGTCAAAGCCGATACCAGTAATGGTCACCTGACCGGCGAAAGGATTCGATGAAGCCTGGAGGTAAGGAATGATGTTCTCTTCGGAACCCTCGATACCTTCGGTAAGGTCTATCTTGTAGATGCAGTCGTTCTCGGTATCGCTTACCCAGAGGTAACCGCTTTCGTCCATGGTTACTCCACAGGCGTGGGGTACAAGTCCGCCGAGGATATTGTCGATCATCTGATCATTTGTGTCATAGAGTCTTAACGTAATACTGGTCCAGTCGGTGGCTACCCAGACGTTGCCGTCGGGGGTGATGGCGATATCTCTGGACTGGCTTCCTGCGGTGTAGTAGATGTAGAAGTACCTGGATAAGATTGACGGAGCTGTGTACCTGTAAGTTGTATTCTGGTTCCGTGAACTGACGTAGAGGTAGTTAGTACTGTTTGCTGCAAGTCCCGTCACCGACGAGACAGGATTCCCTCAACCGCCGCACATGCTGACAGCACCGAGATAAGTTCCCGAATAGCTGTACTTGTAAACGTAACCGTTAGTACCGTTGTCCCAGGCTCCGACGTACACGTAGTCGTTTTCGACCGCAAGGCCCGTAGCTTCATAGCTTGAACTTATGATAGTGGTGAAGGAGTCCAGAACGTTACCCGATCCGGGATCGATTTTGAAGACTTCCTTCGTGAAGGCGTCGACGGCCCATAAAGCGCCGTCCTCCCAGCCAAGACCCGCGATGTCCCCGGTTGGGGAGTTGAAGGTTTGTACGATGCTCTTGGCCGGTGCGATCGCGAACAGGGCGATTGTGAGAGTGAGAGCGATTCTCATGCTGTTTCCCCGCTTCCCTAGTCTGTATAACCAATAAAATATACTAAAGTAATAATTCTATACTATTATACCAGGAATCCTCTATTTCGTACAGGCCTGACCTCATCTGCCTGAAACTTGACTACTGAACATGTGTTTACTATTCTTGTTTCGTGGAGGAGGTGGAATGTGGTAACCAGGTACAATGAGTTTGTGGAAATGATAGGCCATTTCGTCCGCGGGAAGGTGCAGCCCTGCCGGTTCAGGTGGAACGGCCATGTGTACCATATTGCTTCGGTGTCATCGCAGTGGGAAAGCCGTGAAGGGGCATACACTCTTTTTCATTACGTCGTTCGTACCAGCGGAGAAGATGTATACGAACTTCACTTTGACACATCCGATCTCACCTGGACACTTGATTTCCACTATTCTCGGAACAGTTAGGCAGTGTGCTTATGCGCTCCATATTTCACATCGACATGGACACCTATTTCGTATCGGTGGAACGACTTTCCTTTCCATGGCTTGAGAGAGAACCTGTAATTGTGGGAGGCAGAACCCTCCGGTCAGTTGTGGCCTCCTGCAGCTACGAAGCCCGCGAGCAGGGGATAAGAGCAGGCATGTCGATACTCAACGCCATTCGGCTTGCGCCGGACGCAGCCATAATTTCCGGAAGCCACAGGAGCTACGCATCCTATACCAGAAGGATTCTGGAGATACTTCTGTCCTTTTCCCCCATACTCGACCCCGCCAGCATTGATGAGGCGTTCATGGACGTAACCGGCGTTATCAGTGACGAATTGCCCCGGGAAATGGCTATGCGCATACAGAAGGATATTCTGGACGGTACGGGCCTCTGGGCCAGCATAGGCATTGCACAAAACAGGTTCCTGGCCAAGATGGCTTCAAACGAAGCTAAACCAAGAGGGATCGCGGAGCTGAAACCGGCTGACATCATCGATTTTCCGATGGGCAGGATCTGGGGCGTAGGCCCTGCCACACAGAGGCGTTTTCTCAGCCTGGGGATAGAAAAAATAGCAGACCTGCGAAAATTCACCCGGCAGCAGCTTCGAGCCCTTCTGGGAAAGCATGGCGAAAGTCTTTATCTTCTCTGCAGAGGAATCGATGATTCACCCGTGGTACCCGGAGACCTTTCTCCGAAGCCACTTTCAATAAGCAACGAACATACGTTCAGTACGGATGTAATGAAATCGGATGATTATCTTCCGGTGCTTGCGTTGATGAGCCAGAAAGTGGCTCGCAGAGCCCGCGATAAAGGGCTTGCGGGAAGTACCGTCACATTGAAGTACAGGCTCAGTAATATGCAGCGCCGCTCGAGGGTCCGGTTACTCGCAGAATACACAGACAGCGTCAGAACAATCTACACCGCTGCGCGTTCTCTTGCCCGTCTTGCGATCAACTCCAGGATAAGGCTCATAGGAGTATGCCTCAGTTCCCTTACCGATGAATCAGGGCGCCATCTTGATATATTCGGAGGCAGAAATGAAAAAATCGATACGACGATTGACCATATACGGCACCGTTACGGCGAGAAGGCTGTTACCGGGGGCAGAACAATTGCAGGAATATGATTTGATGAACAGCGCCCGTGGCGGGTAATGATAAGGGTGAACATTGAACTCTGAAAAACAGCACAGTAAAATAGAACTGCAACTGGGTACCTCCGGATACAGCTTTCCTGACTGGGTTGGCCCCTTCTATCCCCCCGGTACCCCGGCAGGTAAGATGCTGGATTTCTACTCAAAGCATTTTTCCACCGTTGAGGTGAACAGCACGTACTACAGAATAATGCATCCCGGAGTTTCATGGAACATGGTAAATAAAACCCCTGATGATTTCCAGTTCACAGTAAAGCTGCATTCCAGTATGACACACTCGAGGGATGCTTCTCCGGTACAGTGGGACCAGTATTGCAGGATGCTTGAACCGTTTATTGAAAAAGAAAAGCTCTCCGGTCTCCTCGCACAGTTTCCCTATTCATTCAAACCTTCAGAATCGAGTGTGCGCTACGTAGAAGAACTCAACAGGAAAACAGGTGAAGTACCGCTCGCTGTGGAATTCAGATACGATAAATGGTACCGGAAGGACATTCTTGAGCGGATAAGCGGTGCCGGGATGCCCCTCGTTTCTGTTGATCTGCCCAGGCTTCCCCATCTGCCGCCTCCTGTTGCAATAGGAGGGAAACCCTTTGGATACGTAAGATTTCATGGCAGGAATATCTCCCGGTGGTGGAACGGCGGTGCACTTCGGTATGATTATACTTACAGTGATGAGGAACTTCAGGCCTGGCTCCCTGCTATAAACAGGTTAGGAGCGGAGTCAGGAAAGATATTCGTAATGTTCAACAATTGCCATTTCGGCCAGGCCGTAAGGGATGCAATTAAAATGAAAGAACTGTTTACAGGAGAATGATTATGAAAAAAACAGTAGTATTACTCTCAGCTTTCGCTGCTGCGGTTATTATTTTATCAGGAACCAGTTGCGGGATTACCAGTCCGGTCATATCAGCTGATTTTCCCTTCTGTTTTCTTCAGGACATATCAGTTTCCGGTATTCCATTAAACTGCTGCTATCTGAAGGATGGCGGAGATGGAATTGCAGCGGTGGACAGCCTCTACTTCATAGATTACGAACAAGGTTACTGCCTTGCCAGGGTATACCTCGAGGGGTATCCGGTTGAAGATGTGGGAGCAACCGCCGAGGGGGGATATGCCCTTGCGCTCTGCGGTAATCTGCTCTTCTACGTGAGTAACAGTACCTACATAGTTCACAGCCCTGTTGCCCTAAGCTCCTACGGTAGATTCATTCTGACAGAGCCGACCGGTGGAAGCTGGCACCTTTACTCCGTTGGAGAAGACGGGACCATTATTACAATCAACTCGCAGTCGTGGGATGTAACAGCGGTGGATTCCGTATCCGGACTGCATAACCCGGTAGCAGCAGTCATTACTGCGGATGGGTCAGCGATTTTCATAGCTGACGGTTACGATAACACGATTAAGAAAATCTCCACCGATGATTTCAGTACCGTATTAACTGAATGTGCGGTTCCGGGTGGAATAAACGATCTGTATGCAGGATCAGGCAATCTGGTCTATGCAGCTCCGGATTCACTTAGTGAGATATGGGGAATAGATACGGGAACAGGCCAGTGTTATTCCACCTATCCGATATCAAGCCCCGCCATCGAAGTTGCTGTCACCCCTGACGATCATTACCTTTTCGTAGCTCACAAGAGCAGCAGTGTCTCTGTAATAAATACTCAGAATAACGATGTGGAAGCTACAACATCAGGTTATGGGACGGTATACGATATTGCCATAAACCCGAATGGTAACCGGGCACTGATCTGTTCTAACCTTGACAAAATCATAAGCCTGGAGAAATAGGAATAGAATCACTATAAGCGAACCTCAATGTTTCGCCGGGATAGACAGCAGTATTATGAGTTTTCAATGAATAGTATGATGAATTTAAGTGCAGATCAGGTGCGAAGGCTGATCCTGGATTCACAGATGCTGTTATCTGACCCTGAAACTACCACCGGGAAGCTTAGAACAGCCAGTATTATCGAGAACCTCGGCTATATACAGATAGACACAATCTCGGTTGTACAGAGGGCGCATCACCATACGCTCTGGACAAGAAACAGCGGGTATCATCCTGACATGCTCCATCAGCTGCAGGCAGTGGACAGAAAGATATTCGAGTACTGGGGCCATGCGGCATCCTATCTTCCAATGCACGACTACAGATATTACACCTATCGGATGAAGAATTTCAGCGATCCCAAGAACAAATGGGCCAAAGAAAGACTGAAGAAATGTGGACACCTGATGGATGGAATCCTTGAGCGAATACGGAAAGAAGGGTCGCTGGGATCAAGGGATTTCAAATCAGCTCCCGATGTGAAGCGAGGAAAGTGGTGGAACTGGAAACCGGCAAAAACAGCCCTTGAGCTTCTCTTTTGGAGAGGTGACCTGATGGTCACTCGAAGGGATAATTTCCAGAGGATTTATGATCTTACCGAAAGGGTACTGCCTGACGGTACCGATACCACAATGCCCAATAAGAACGAACTGGGACGCTTTCTTGTACGCAGGGCACTTAAGACACAGGGCATTGCATCCATGAATAATATCGTCAAACACATCCATGCAGCCGGCAGAGAAATCATCACAGGTGCCGCAGAAAGCCTGCTGCAGGAAAAGGAAATTATCCCGGTTAGCGTAGAGGGTGACAGTTCGTACTATATGCTCTCTGAGCACCTGGAAAACCTGAATAAAAACATCAGCAATTCACCTGAAGTGCATATTCTCTCACCCTTCGATAATCTCATTATTCAGCGCGAACGGATGAGCAGGTTCTTCGGTTTCGACTATGCCCTTGAATGTTACGTTCCCCGGGCAAAAAGACAGTACGGATACTTCGTTCTACCGGTTCTCTGGGGAACAGAATTCGTCGGGCGGATGGATTCCAAGGCCGATCGAAAGAAAAAAGTCCTCACGCTTCACACCCTTCGGTTCGAAGACGGCTTCGATGAATGGGAAGAATTCCTTCCGGCCTTTGCCGCAAAGCTTGCTGATTTCACCGTATTCAACAACTGCGGCAGAATTGAACTTGTGGATGTGAAACCCGGAAAGATCAAGGCTCCTTTGAAAAGACTTCTGAAGAATATGAAACTGGAGAATGCGGATGTCTGATACAATCAATGAAATATCCCGCGAACTGAGAGTGTTTGCAGAACCGGAAAGAGCCAGAATCCACCAGCGGTTCTTCAAGACAGGCAGGGGTGAATACGGCGAAGGAGACAAATTCCTCGGCATAAGGGTTCCGTACATAAGAAAACTTGTAAGGAAGTTCAGAGACCTCTCCCTGGCAGATACGGAGAAGCTTCTGCATTCCCGGTGGCACGAGGAAAGGCTTTTTGCGCTTCTCATACTGGTGGATTCCTTCAAGAGAGGTGGCGGGGAACTCAGAGAGAATATCTACAATCTGTACATGAGCAGTACACAGTGGATAAACAACTGGGATCTTGTTGACCTTTCTGCCCCTCATATTCCCGGTGCCTGGCTCTATGATAGAGATAGAAGATCCCTGTATGGATTTGCGGAATCAAATGATCTGTGGAAGAAACGGATAGCCATAATATCCACACAATACTTCATCAGGAGGAACGATTTCAGCGATGCACTTGCAATATCCGAAAAGTTGATCAATGATAATCATGACCTGATTCATAAGGCTGTTGGATGGATGTTGAGGGAAATTGGCAAGAGGAACCTTGAAGCCGAGGAAAAGTTTCTGAGGAAGCATTACAAAAATATGCCAAGGACAATGCTCAGATATGCCATAGAGAGATTCCCGGAGGAGAGACGGCAGAAATACCTGAAAGGTGTAATCTAGAAATGCAGAAAATTCATTTCACTTTACTTTCAGTTGCACTTATTTTCATCTTCTCATGTGGAAACACACCCACAGCCATAGACAGACCGAATGTAATACTAATAATTATAGACACCCTGAGGGCTGACCATTTAAGCTGCTACGGCTACTGCCGGGATACTTCTCCGTCACTGGACAGTCTTGCGGCGGCTGGCACAAGGTGGGAAAACTGCCAGGCACAAGCTCCCTGGACCCTTCCTTCAACCGCTACAATTTTCACAGGGCTCAACGCAAAACAACACGGAACCGGAAGAAGGCTTGATGGGGATCACCGTCTGCACAGTGAAGTACCCATTATTCCAACTATATTCAGCGATGCCGGATACAGGACCTGTGGAATTTTCAATGTGGTTCTTCTTAACGAGAATCATGGCTTTTCAAGAGGATTCGATCACTACTCCTGCAACGACCTGGGAGCAAGAAGGGCAGCGCTTACCGTTAATGAATTCCTTCAGTGGCTTGAATCGGACAATGATGAAAGACCATTCCTGGCCGTTCTTCATTTCTTCGATGTTCATACCCCATACGATCCACCTCCGCCTTACGATAATATGTACTTTCCCGATGATACCCTTGAGGTTTATTACTGGGAAATCACTGACGACGGACGGATCGTACATCCTGAACACCTTGAGCATTTTCTGTCCCGCTACGATGGCGGTATAACCTGGGTGGACACTCAACTTGGAAGGCTCTTCAGCGAGCTTCGTCTTCGTGGTTACGCAGACAGTACAATCATCATGGTTGCAGCCGATCACGGGGAGGAATTTCTTGAGTGGGGATGGGTAGGCCACGGGGGGCAGTTGTATCAGGAACTTTTGCATGTACCGCTGTTCATGTCGGGTCCTGGAATACCAGCCGGAGAAATAATTATGGAACCCGCCGGGTTGTTCGATATTCTTCCAACCCTCCTTTCCATATGTTCAATAGAGAATACAACTTGTGTCGAGGGTGTTGATCTTTTCAGCCTGGCCGCCAGGGATATAAGACCTCTTCCAGCCAGTCAGTTGATGTTCCCTGGACTGATGCTAGGGGAAACTCCCATTGCAGCAGTCGTATATGGAAGCATGAAGGGGTTGGTCACAAGAGAAGGAAGTACGGATAGCTACTACATGTTCGATCTTCAGACTGTTTCGGGAGAGCGTATACCCTTGGAAGCCGACTCAACCCTGATGGAACTCCTTGATTATTACCGGGCCACCCCCATGCTGTGGGACCCTCCCAGAGTGCAGGATCTTGACAGTTCATCAACCCGAGTTCTTGAGGATCTGGGATACATCTGATTCAGTTTCATCCTGTGTTATTGTCCTGCGGACTGCTGACAGATCCGGATGCTATCAGTTAATATCTCCCAGGTAGATCGGTCCACGGTATGTACCGGAAATTACTTCAGGAAGAATATCCTTTAGAACCGAGGGAAATATCCTTCCGCCTTTCAGGTCATCGATGCTCACCCATTCAATACCTGTCTGCCAGGGATCGGGCACCAGAGCCTGTTCTACATGCCGGATGGGAATTGCTCGGAATATCAGCTCCGTCTGATGAACATCTGCTTCCCATTTGGCGAATTCATGGTTTGATCCGATGTAATCCCTTACCAGGATCAGCTCTCCCGGTTTCACAAGCCAGCCTGTCTCCTCCATCACTTCCCTGAGTATGGCCTGCTGGAGGGTTTCACCGAATTTCTGCCCTCCACCGGGTAGAAGATAGAAGTCTCCAGTATCATCGTGGTTAAGAGTGAGAAGAATTTTGTCATC
>JAIOSX010000031.1 GCA_021107345.1 Candidatus Aegiribacteria sp. | reverse complement strand
GATCAGAACTGTTTTCGGGCCAGACTCCGGAAGAACTGCCCTTCGGCTGTGAATATTCCCCAATCGAACCCCGCCCCGGAGCTTCTGCGGGAGAACCCGTACGAGTAGTTGTACTGCAGGATATACCGGAAGAGTACAAAACCAGATACAGCGCGGGCGCATACTCAGCGATCCTGCAGTCTCAGTGGTATGTGGATTACCTGAAAAATGGGTTCAGTAATGGAAATACTCCCGGAGATTACGCTCTGCTTTTCAGGTCTGGCAACCACATTCATCATTTCATCGATGCTTTTGAAAGGGAAGGAATTCCGTATTATGTAAACTCATCAAGGGATTTCTTCAATCGTCCCGAGATAACTGACCTTCGTGAAATTGTTAGATGCATCCTGTATCCCCGGGATAGAATGGCATGGGTACATACACTCCGTTCTCTCTTCTTCGGCATTTCGGATAATGTAATCAGCAGAGCAATTGTATCAGGAACCAACGGGTATTCTGCCCAGGCCGATGAATGCCCCCTGGGAATAAGGATAGTCAACAGACAGCTAAGAAAACTCAGGCAGTCCATACGGACCGTACCGCTTGAAGATTTTCTTATTGAACTCTACTTTCAGACAGAGATGATAGCCGTAGTTGCAGCTGCCGGATACCAGGGAGCAAGAAGAATGGGAAACCTTCAGTTTCTTCTTGATCGGGTCCTTGCAGGAGAGATAAGAACACCCGCAGATCTACTGACTGTTCTTGATAAGAATCTGGCTCCTTCAAGGCAGGAGGAGCCTTCGACGGTCCCCGCCGAAGGAGGAGCTGTTACAGTTACCACCATACACAGGGCCAAGGGTCTGGCCTGGAAGAATGTAGCCCTTGCAGCTCCTTCTGCTCATTCAGGAAAGGGCAGCAAGGACAGGGTAATTTCGTACGGTCATGAAAGGAAGGCAGCCTTCAATATTGGCATACCCCTGGGAGATTCGGGTAAGTACATAATGAAATCCCCCTACTGGCCGGAAATAGCAGAGATAGTCAATGCCAGGGAGAAAGCCGAATTCAGAAGACTCCTTTATGTGGCCGTAACAAGGCCAAGGGAATCCCTTGTTGTTTTTGTAAAATCTCCGCCTGTGCAGAATAATTCGCCCGGGAAGATTCTCTGGGATAATCTCATTTCGGCAACTGAATCTGATCCCGGATGCCTTAACATTGAAGAGAACCTTCCGGGTGAGATACAGAACATTTCCTCTGCCGGGAGACCGGAGATGGAAATAACTGAGAATTTCGAGGAAAACGATAACGATGTTCTGTTTAAAATCGATCCGAAGCCTGAAAACTGGCAGTCGGCTGGGGCGGCTATCGGCGATTGTGTCCATGCGGTTATGGAGAAGATAGATTTCAAGGCTCCGGAACAATGGTTCATGGATAACGATGTTTTCCTCAGAAGGGTATATGGAGATGATTTAGAAGAGATAAGGGAACTGTCCCTGAATTTCTTCCGGATGAAACTGCCGTTTGATCTCGAGAAGCTGGAAATCCTTGGAAGGGAATACTCCTACTCTGTAAAAACACCCGGGAGAATCAAAAAACGATACATCGATCTTCTCCTCGGGGATACCGGGAAACTCACCGTTGTTGATTACAAGACGGACAGTTTCAGCGGATCTCCGTTGGAAGAGGTGATACAGAGCTATATCGAGAAGCAGCGGTATTACCTTCGTGATATTTCAGAGATATTCGGTGTACAATCCTGTGGATATCTTGTATTCCTGAGGGAGAAAATCGTTTATCCGGTCATGCCGGAGTAATAAGTAAATGAAAGGGCGGGAACACTGTTTGATTCCCACCCTTCGAAGATCTGATTACAGTGAACAGAAAGCGGTGGCGCATTCCCAGCCGCTTGTGAGGCCTTCATACACACCTGTATCCGGGTCCGTCACCCAGAGGGTTCCCTCCCAGAAAGTGTACACAAGACCATTTTCAACAGCCATCTCCCGGACACCGCCGTATAAGCCGCCAAGGTCGGTGTAATCTCCCGAGTGCGGGTTCACCTTGTAAAGATTGTCACCCTGAATAACAAAAAGCGAGTTGGAGTTTCCGGCCACCGCAGTAGTGCCGGAGTAGGATGAGGGAAGTTCAGTAAAGTCTCCGGTGTCAGGATCCGTTCTGTAAAGAACGTCGTTCTGAATAACCATGAGAGCTCCACCAGCCCAGGCAAGGAACTGCGTTCCTTCGTAATCACCGGGAATGCTTGCCCAGCCGCCATTTGAGGGATCCACTTCGTATATGATGCCGTCCTGGCAGGCGTACAGGTTGTTGGAGCTGGCAGTCAGGGCATTTGCACCCTCCCATGTTGAAGAGAGTGATTCCCACCCGCCATCGTCCGGGTCAGCTATGTATAGATCGTCTCCCTGAATGAGGTAAAGGTTACCCTGGCACGAAGTCAACAGTTCGGTACCTGACCAGGATGACGAAAGTGATTCCCAATCCCCATCATAGGGGTCCACGCTGTACAGATAATCTCCATCAATGGCGTAAAGCCATCCCGCACCCGCGGTACCTGCTGCTGCCAGCAGTACTACAGCTGTAAGGATGAATTTTCTCATTCTATCTCCTCTCTTAAAGTGTGATTAGACTCATAAAAAGAACAGCAGGCGATTAACTCGCATCCCAGCCATCGATCATGGCAAGCATCCACCAGACTGCCCTGCCCTTCTGCCTGCAGCTTGCGAATGTTGTGTGTCCGGCCTCGTCCCCGTTAAATTGTTCGTGCTCAACAGGGATGTCATCTCCGGACCATGAATATGTATTCTGCTCCCACAGGGATGTTGAAGAATTATACCACCAGGCATCCAGATCGGCGAAATCATAGAGTATCTTACTGTTGTTTTCACAGAACAGCCTTATCTGCTGGTTTCGAAGATATCTGTTGTATCCTTCACTTCCAGTGTTCTGGGCGTTTCCAGTCATGTATACAAACGCAACACCGGAAAATTCATTCTCAAGAACCGACATGGAATCAATATATGTCTGCACCTGGCTTTCATCGTAGTAATCCAGCTGGCAGCACCAGCACCACATGCAGACATTAATTGTCGGATTGTTCGAGAGTACGTCCCTGGTCATGTTCATGCCATCCCGGGATTCCCAGAAAAGCTCAGGACCAATGTATGTATCACCCTCCTGGCCGTCAAAGATGCAGAGGGCACCAGTGATATCAGGCAGATAGGAACTTCCTATCTCTACATCATAGGATGAGTCATCCGATTCTATCAATCCAAGGCCCGTTGTGAGCTGTCCGCCATGGGAGGTATGGGCGTAGTGCATTTTGATATTCACCTGAATGCTGTCAATCCACTGAGCAGGAATATCGTTCAGATCGGTGCAATTATGATCAATCTGCCCGGTGAAACTGCTACCGCCCGGACCGCCTTCGGGCCCGGTTGCATCACTGCCGGAACATGTAGCTGTAAGAAGAACCAGAACAAGAGCAAAAGGGATGCCAAGCATCTTTGTAAGCAGCAGTACAAAACCGTAAGCCATAATCCATCTCCATTCCGTTTCACAGAACTTCAGTCACATCCTGCTGTCAGCTTCTCTTTCTTTCAGAAATCCATGCAATCTGCACAGGTGTTAAGTCCTTTGGAGATTGCACACGGCTTCAATCTGCAGTTTTACTTTATAACCATTACCCTTGCGGTTGATACTTCGCCGCCCTGCTCAAGGCGGAGGAAGTACATTCCCGTTACAAGGTCACCAGCGTTCCAGTAAAACGTGTGGGATCCGTTGATATCTCCCTGATAGGGAGTTGCAACAAGGCGCCCCGTAAGATCGAAGACGTTGAGTTCCGCGGGGCCGTATCCACCAAGAGTAATAACTGCTGTGGACCTTACCGGATTGCCGATGCTTATTCCTGGTTCTACAATATCTTCCTGACCTTCAATTCCGACGCCGGAGCCATCCGGATAGTGAAGCCCATAGGGGATGTGTCTTGAAAGTGGGACCGGAGGAGCGGCACCAGGATCAACGAAAGTCACCATTGGATCACCATACAGAACGTACTGAAGCGTTTCGTCAACACCCGGAGTCGCTCCGGGAGGAGTATATACGGTTGATATTCTTGCGTTACAGTAGGCGGCAGCTTCCCCGGTTGTGAAATCTTCGGCGGTAATCAGGTGTACCCACATATTCCACCACCATCCTGAGCCGTCGAAGGATACGGAAGCCAGGCTGCCTATGGAACCTATGGCACCGTGATTAAGGCCGATTTCGTTCATCTCTCCGTTAGCCATGCCGCATGCGTTGTAGGCGATGATTACCGAGTGCATGTTATCGAAATCATCATCCAGATCGCTCTGGTAATAGTCTCCTCCGGCGGATCCGTCGTAAACCCGTCCATCACTGTCAGGCCAGTAGGGATCTTCGAATTCTATAGTGTAATTATCCTGTGCCACGCCGTTGTCCTCAACGCGTACAGCTATTTCTGTGCCACCGCCATGACAGGAGAAGTAGAGGAATGTGGAGCCGTCTATCACATCCTGAACGAAACCGCAGAGAGCTACAGTAGGTTGGGAAGGATGGGTTCCGGTGCCGGGCTGAGCGCCGCTGTGAAAATGAGATTCGTAACCCTCTCCGTAGAAAGTAGCGAATTGTCCGGGGCAGCACCCCGTATCTCCGGCATCTGCTGTAGTGGGCCACATGGGATCAAGCGTTGGTTGTGAAGGTGGCCATCCGGGAAAATAGTTGTTAGCCGCAGTCCAGCCTTCCTCCGGCCATCCGAAGACTTCGTTTACCACAAGATCGCTGTACCAGTTATCCTCAAAGGTGTAATCAGACCAGTAATCCACCTCGTAGGCGTTCATGGCGATAGTGACATGATCGGGCCTTGGATTGGCGTGTATGACGGCATCGTATAGGGCTCCTCTGTTTATTGTGCCGATGTTGTCTATCCATTCCAGGGGGAAACGGCCGGCTACCGCTCCGTCTCTTGTTGGATCTGAAAGATCACCGCTGATGGATCTCTCAAAGGTTGCCGGGAAAACAGTCTGATCCGAAAAGGTAAGAACATACTCAAGCTGAGAAGGATCTGAGCCACCAAGGCTGTCCAGGAAGTCATAGAACTCGGCTGCGAGAACAGCTGACCCATAGGCTTTTGCTCCGGGAACGGGAGCATCCAGCTTCATGTTTCCCATGGGCAGGGAAGACCTGAGGTCGGCCATTGCCTGCATGTTGGATCGATCCAGTGATTCCGGCAGCTGAAGAACGTATCCACCGTAACGCGCGGCCGCCAGTGCTGCAGGCAGTGACTGCATTTCTTCTTTGTATACGCATGCAACCGATTGTCCCGTCAGGCTGAGGGCTGCAGGCAGCAGATCACCAGCACCTGAAAACTCGGTTACAGAGATCGACATGGCGCCGAGCTGATCCAGAACACCACTGCTCACTACATCAGGATAATCGAAAAGCCATACATCCGT
>JAIOSX010000364.1 GCA_021107345.1 Candidatus Aegiribacteria sp. | reverse complement strand
TTTCACAATTCGACTCCGTTGAGATTCTGCAGAACGGATGTAATACTCGGTGATTATCACAAGACACTGCTTCCCGGAATATACGATGTCCATGTGACAGTCGAAGGATACTTGCCAGAAACAGTAACTGATGTTCTAGTGGGTCCGGAGGAGAGGGTTGAAGTCACTTTCGTTCTTGATATGCTGGGCATCGAGGAAGGTGAAACAGGAAGTCAGAGCCCGCTCGGGGACCTCTCTGTTTACCCCAATCCAGTTTTGAATTCCTGTGAGATCAGGCTTCCTTTCACAAGGGATGATGGAACTGTATATGTTTACTCTCTTACCGGTCATCTGGTATACAGGATGGATGTACCCTCTCAGACGACATCCATAGATTGGGATTGCCGTGGAGAAAGCGGAACAGAGATTCCGTCTGGAGTCTATATTGTTAAATTCAATTCTGGCGGGATATCAACAGCTGAGAGATTCATCATCGACAGGTAGAATTGATGGATGAGCTGTCTTGAGCGGTGTTTCGGAAAAGATAGGATATCCAAATCCTTTTTGATCATACGAAGTAGGAGCATTGGAGGCATACATGTTGTTAGTCATGATCCTTTTCACCATTTCATCTCCTGTGATAGTATCCGGTGGTCCAGAGATAGATTACCAGCCATCACCGGTTCAGGATACTGACGGACGGCTGGTGGTAGCCTTCGAGCGGCTCACTTCTCCATCACAGGGATTCATAGGTGATATCTGGATAACTTTCAGCGCTGACACCGGGTCCACCTGGGCTGCTCCGATACCTGTTGTAACGAGCAGTTCTAACTTGAGACATCCTTCCCTTGTCCGGGTTCCCTCCGGCGGTTACAGGGTATTTTATCTGTCCGACCAGATTGGGACATACAAAATCTTCTCTGTCTTCTCACCGGACGGAGTATCCTGGAACGAAGAGGGTGAAGTAGACCTGGGATGGTCATCAACTGTAAGTATTGGCAATCCTACAGTCTCACCTGAAGGCGATTCTGCCCTGGTTTTATCCTACGATCGCTTCTTCGGACTGGGAGGGTATGTTGCCAGATCAACCGACGGTGGAGAAACCTGGGATACTCAGCTCAGAAGAATCAACGTGAAGGGTCGTCTTAACAGGATAATCAAGCATTCCGATGGAACCTACCTCTGCTCATGGCAGGAGACCGGAGGGGGAACCATCGTAAACATCTTCGCCTCTTATTCAACCGATCTGATCAACTGGGCTGCCTCCGATTCACTGACGACAAACGACAACGGTCACGATTCAATGCCCTTCGTCGATGCATCTGGGCTTGCATGGATTTTCTACGCCAAGCACAGCGGATCCGTGTACGAAGTTATGCGAAGAGGAATTCCTTCATGGGGAAGCTATGGTAATGAGGATCTTATCTACTCCGGTACACATAACGCTACTCAGCCTCATCCTCTGCTTCTCTCGGACGGCAGGATAGCCCTCTTCTGGGGAGACTGGTGGGCCAGTTACAATGAATCCGACGTAATGATGGAGATTCTCGACCTGACGGGAATCAACGATGATACACCGGAGGAGAGGGAACTGCAGCTGCATCTCTGGCCTTGTCCGTTCACTTCTTCACTGAACATTCAGGTTGCAATGCTTGAGACTGGCGAGGCGAGTCTGTACGTTTTCGATACATCAGGTAGAATGGTGGAGAATATATTCAGCGGTATGACTGCATCCGGGACAGGCAATTTCACCTGGACCCCTGATGAGAATCTGCCTATTGGTGTATACCAGGTCAGATTGATCTCCGACCGGAAGGTGGTATCAGGCAGTTGTCTGCTCATGCGATGACTTATCAGATAAATGCTTGTTCCCCGGGGTGATCCGCAGGTTTTCCGCTACTTCCCCGTTGAATCCGGAGCATCGCAAACCCTGGAGACAGTCTGCTCAGAATAACTAGTTGATGAGATGTTGGATTAGAATAGACATCGTTTTATGCTTCCCCAGGTATCAAACTGCAGACCCAGCGAACTGCCGTACACTGTTACATCCATGTGGAAAATAATCCAGTTAATAGTAGCATAATTCGGCACATCCGCGCCAGCTTCCGCATGAAAGTGGAACCCTAGATAAGTTCCATCCGGCGGGTCAACTATCGAGTATACGATGGGTTGAGTATCCGTAAATGTATCGTACCAGAAAACACTCTCCGAGTAAATTGTACCTCCTCCGATAGTAGTTGATGCAACGATGAATTGTGCCTTGGCTGTACCTTCACTAACACTTGTATATAGAGAATGTTCAATGTAAATAACGACTGAATCAGCTCCATCAGGCACAAAGTAATAGACAGGAGGTTCCGTGATGTAGGAGCTCATGTCACAATCCCACCATTCATCAGCCGAATAATGGTGAGCTTTAGCTCCGGGATTTCCGAATGTCCACCGGTCGTTGTACCATCCTGCAGGAATCTCTTCAAAGTCAGTTTCAAATATGATACTGTCAGCAAGAGACATGGTCGCAAATGCAAAAAGCACACTGAATAAAACAAATTTCATGATCTCTTCTTTCAATGTAGCTGTTTCCGATATAGTGTGGACTTTCCTCTGGGTTGTCCTGGAAGGAGGAATTGCCTATCCTAATTTTTTCATTACTCCAAATTGCTCACCAACAAGGTAGGGATTTAGAATTACACCCAATATTAAGATGGATTCTGAAGAAGTGCAAGGGCTGTTCAGTTCTGATGAGGGAATCGCCAGACTCATGGAGAGGGTGACCGATCAGATTCTCGATCAACAGGCCACCGAGCAGATAGGTGCAGAGAGTAAGGCAGTTTCAGAGAATGTCCATCCATCATCGTACTCAATGACTGTTTCACCCTGCTGAATTGACAGGGCAGAAAGAACATAATTATTATAATATTACAGGGTGATACAAATGGAAGGTTAGTTACCTTATGGTATAGTCAGTCTCTTAATCGACCGCAACAATCTAAGGGGGATTATGCGCGCTGTATGTATGTTTTTTCTGCTCCTTGTTTTTACTCTTTCTGCCAATGGCGATACAACCGAGTACACCGTATCAACACAGGAGGAATTCCTGAACGCAATAGGCCCGGACAGGACGATAGTGATTGCGGAGGGAGAGATTATCATTGTCGAGATACCGCAGTCTGCTGAAGGGGAGCGTCCTGTCTTTCCCAGTAGTCACCCTAATCAGTATCTGGAATGGGAAAGTGTGCACGATGGTGTAAGTCTGATGATATACGGTGTGGAGAATTTAACAATCAGGGGAAGCGGAGAACTGGCAAGTTCGATTTTAACGGAACCAAGATACTCTTACGTTATGGATTTTCACGGTTGTTCCGGGATTCATATCAAGAATCTGGTAATCGGCCATACTCCCGATGGCTTCTGCGATAAAGGCGTGCTGTCGTTTGCAGGCTGTACTGATGTTGAAGTGGATGGTTGTGATTTGTTCGGCTGCGGAGTTTTGGGTCTGGACCTTGAGAGAACACGGGGTTTCACCTTTTCGAATTCAGTAATTCGTGATTGTACTTACGGAATCATGGTATTCCGGAATTCCGGTGATCTCTTATTCGAGAATTCAGTGTTCATAGACAATGAGGAATTTTTTGGAGTGGAAATGATCCGATGCACAGATGTTGTACTCCAGAACTGTCTGTTCGAGAATAACATCACGAATTCCTATTCGGCTCTTTTCGATTTTACCTTTTGTGAAGACATCACCCTGCAGGACTGTATTATTCGCGACAATACCTGCGAAGAAATCTTCTCTGACATTGAGGTAGTTACATTGATTGATGTGGCATTGGAAAACAACAGATTGACAGCTGACTGACCTGTAGCCCATGTTTATGGGAGGATATTCTGGAATTCGGCAGGCTAGAAATCTGAGAGTTAATTCACAGATATGACAATGACAAAAGCCGCTTGTTAATCACGATGTCGATGTCCTCGGAGAATCGGTTGATCAAACTTCAGCAGGTTGGCGGCGAAAAGGGCGCGGATTGCAGCATGACGGAATATCCACTTTCCTAGCGAATTGCTTGAATGGAGTAAGAATGCGCATAAAATATCATTTTATTACCTGTATTGCAATGCTGATTTTATCGGGAACATTGCACAGTCAGGCATATTTATCCAATCTCGAAGCGGGAAAGGATGACCCGATCTATACAACTTATGCTGCTCCGCT
>JAIOSX010000325.1 GCA_021107345.1 Candidatus Aegiribacteria sp. | reverse complement strand
TCGACGGAAGCGGAACATGTGATGTTGAGGATATGAAGACAGCTCTTACTAACTGGAACAGGTTAAACTCCTTTGATATACATATTGTGGCAAACAGAACTCTTGCCGGGCAGGACTCGTCATCCGTAGTGACTGAGGTGAACAACAGCGACGGCTATGCATTCAGGTTTGCAGAAGATGAGCCTGCTATTGCCCCGTGTAGGATGATTCTCTCGAATCACCACAGAGTACTCAGACCTCCGGTAGGATGTTACCGTTACAGCTATCTTATGGATTCACTTACTACGAACCCCGACGTTACGCTTGAAAGATTGTGGAATTTCATGGAAGCGGTCGGATGGCCGGCGACTCCCGGAGCAGGTGGAACCATCCAGACAATGATATTCATGCCAGAGCAGCTGAAAATGGGTCTGGCTTTTGCAACACCAACAACCCCTTCGTACAGCCAGGTTCCCGAATGGATCGAATGGCTGGATATCTTCCCCAATCATGAACCACAGGGTATAGAAGGCAGTATTCGTACTGAACAGGTAATTCTTATAAGCCCGAATCCTTCATCCGGAATTATATCGATATCATATAGTGGTAATGCTCATGATATATCGGTTTACGATACAGCTGGCAGAAAAATCAGTGTAGGCTTCAGTGAATCCGGAGAAGGCTGCCAGAGTGCTGACCTTTCATCTCTACCGGAAGGAATTTATCGAATATCGGTACGGATTGACGATAAAGTCTTCACGGAGAATGTAGTCATTATAAGATAACTGCTTCACTTCTTGACAAGACTGACGCTGAAGACCTATAATTTCGGCTCCGCTGGCGGGTCGTCCAAGGGTAGGACTGCGGATTCTGGTTCCGCCAATCGGGGTTCGAATCCCTGCCCGCCAGCCAGTTTTGATGGTGAAGCCTTTGACGCCTCTATGACGTTGAAGGCTTTTGCGTTACAGGGGTTCCACATTTTCGAACATTTCCATCATTTTAATGCATAAATTGAGTCATTTGAAACTCACAAAGGATTTCCGTTTCTTCAGTTAGTAAAGGCAGGCTTTTACATAAGGTACAACCTGTTTCATATTAAGGACAGCCTTTAATATATTCACCTTTAAGATATCTTGTTAAAGGAATGTGGTAGTATGAAATCTGCATCAAATGAATTATCGAATCTCTATCGTGGCGGGAAATATCTTACACAACCTCAGGGGTATAGAGTATTCATCCCCGAATCTTTACCGCCAGATCCTCCCATCAGGATCTCAGGTTCACTTCAGGAGCAGCTTTCAAAAGCTGATCGAGCGTTGGGACGTCTTGATGGATCAATACTGACTCTGCCTAATCCTGATCTATTCGTGTTCATGTACATTCGAAAGGAGGCTGTTCTATCCAGTCAGATCGAAGGTACCGAGAGTTCGCTTCAGGACGTTCTGGCTGCTGAAGCAAGGTTATTAAACCCGGGACAACCTCATGATGTTGGGGAAGTGGTGAATTATGTTCATGCGATGAACTATGGTCTGGAAAGGCTTGATGATCTTCCAGTTTCAACTCGATTAATCCGTGAAATTCACTCAATACTTCTGGATGGAATGCGTGGTTCACATCTTACTCCAGGTGATATCCGAACAACTCAGAACTGGATTGGTCCCAGGGACTGCACACTCGCAGAGGCGACATTCATACCTCCTCCGCCCATCGAAATCCCAAGGCTTCTCAGTGAATTTGAGAGGTTTCTTCACTCTGATACAGGTCTGCCTTTGCTTGTTAAGATTGGATTGGCTCATGCACAATTCGAGACGATACATCCTTTTCTTGATGGTAATGGAAGGGTAGGAAGACTACTGATAGCATTTCTACTCTGCGAAAAGAAGGTTCTTAGCAAACCCGTGCTGTACCTGTCTTTCTTCCTCAAGAAACACCGTGACGAGTACTATGATCAACTTCAGAGAGTCCGGGATGTTGGTACCTGGGAGGATTGGCTCTCTTTCTTCCTGAAAGGAGTAGAAGAGGTTAGTATTCAGGCAACGAATACAGCAAGACGAATAATCACCCTAAGGGAGAAGCATCGTAGCCTGATTACTGATAAATTCGGTCGAGCTGCTGGAAATGGTCATCGAGTTCTCGAAAAACTCTATACTGTTCCAATAGTATCTGTTCATGAAGTGCAGCAACTAATTGGAACATCCTATCCTGCAGCCAATGATCTGGTTACTCGTCTTGTTAAGGCTGATATCCTTCGGGAAATAACTGGTCAGATCCGCAACAGAAGATTCATATACAGAGAGTATGTGGACATTTTCATGGGCTCGTGATTTAGGTAGTAGTGATGTGAATCGCAAGGCAATATAGACAGAAGACAAATTGAAGACTTGGAATCACTGCATATAAATAAATATCGTGTGTTTATTTAGCTATTACATACTACTAAGCGCAGAAAGTGTTCAAACTCTCAGACAGTAGGCCAGCCACAAAATTGAAAGCCCCCTTCAGGGGGGTTTTTGATTTTGTGATGAAGCTCACGATTCGGACCTTTGATCGAGTGTAGAGTAGAAGTGTTCCTCCATATTACAGACAGTCGATTCGGCATCGCTCAGAAACGTCCGCTTAAGGGAAAACGGACATGGAAGATGCACTCGGCAAGACCCTTCCTGCCAGTGAAAATCCTTATTAATCCGTCCTCCTCCAGGACTGTTGGTAATGGTGGCAATTAGCGTGCTTAGGAAATGGTTTCTAGAGGGAATTACAGCATTATGCAGGCTAAAAGAATAGTATAGAGCACCCTGCGGACAGCCATCTGTTGGTCAGATCGGGAAAATGAAGCCTGATGTCAAAATCGATCTCCATGGTATAAAAATCCACACCGATATTAGCACCAGCATAAGGAGCAATTGTTGTGTTATCGGCTTCCCTGTGATATCCTCCCCATCCGGTGCCGTCAATCTCGATCCATCGTTCATGGTAAGCGTGTATATCCGAACCTGCCAGCAATACAATATCACCCAGGTTCTTCTGAAACCCCAGCGATATTATTGCCAGCGATCCGCTGTAGAATTCCACTGTAGTGCTGTCAGTATACTCATCAGAATATTCGAAATATGGATCGTACCTGCCGAACAGTCCGGACACTTCGATTGGAAGAGATGGGATCAGGTGTATTCTGACAGTAGCTCCGGCCAGAACAACAGGGCCATCGGAGGAAAATACACCATTGAAATTTTCTGGAGTCTGGATCACCAATGGAGGATTGCTGAGGGGAAACACTATTCTGCCGGCAGGACCGAGTTCAACGGGTATTCCTGCTATTGTGAAGAATGAAATTAGAAATAGAACGAAAAT
>JAIOSX010000206.1 GCA_021107345.1 Candidatus Aegiribacteria sp. | reverse complement strand
CAGGGTAATGCCAGACGATATGTGCTTGTTGATAAGTCAGGTATGGTTCGGTGGTTATCACCCATCAGGGATCATGATCGTAATGGTATGCTTTTCTGTTATTTGTCGGACGATGGACAGAATATAGCGTATTCGGCCGGTGGTTTTGTCTATATCCTTAACCTGAATCAAGTCAGCGATTATTGATCCTGCAGAGCCAGTTATCCGGTATTTAGTAATTAATCTACTAATTGTACGTAACTGCTTTGTTCTTCTGATCCAAACACCTTCTGATCTTACGTAACTCCCTTTCCGTGATCATCTGCCTGTTCCAGTACTCTCCCAATGTTTCCATCTCGTTCAGCTTATCTTCTGGCAATTTCAATAAACATAACCATAGAGTAATCCTGTCAGATGAAACTCCATGCCTTTCGGCAAGCTGCTTTCTGGTGAGGTTATCGCGAACCATCTCATCATGCAACTTCTGGGCGTAGATGACTGATTGTGATAGATCAACTTGACGGGGTTTACCCTCTTAGTACGAATGATTGAAGATTTCAGCACAATAACAGGCGCAAAGCGGGTTCGCATGGTCATTGGGTTGGTGTACCAAACTTTCATCCAGTCGAATTACCGAATCAGTTCCGATTAACATCCTGTTCAGAGGTTTGTGAATTCGATGAGGTGTTAGACTCTTCGATACTGACAATGAAAATGTGATTGTAGGCTATATAGAAGAATTCATCTCCGCTGGGAGAGATGAAACCCGGTAGGTCGCTATGACGCCAATCCTCGAAAAAGTTACCGGTATAAATCGGACTAAGCCATAGAAGAGATCCGTCATTTCCCAGGTAAGCGTATCTGGCATATCTCAATCCGGTTTCAGTACGATAATCATAGTGTAACTTCCATAGAGTAGAACAATAGTTTCCTATGGCAATGGGACGCATGGAAATATCTCTGGATTCCTCGACATAAAATTGATTAAAGAGATGGCCGGATGTAGTTTCATATATCTGAAAAGTATGGTTCCCAATGCCAGCTATGAACTTATTCCCATCACTGGCAATCCTGACATGGTGTTGATAGCCCCCAGATGAAGAATCCAATATTTCTTCAAAGGTATTTCCATCATAAGCGGTAAAACCCTGATTCGAGGAGTTACTGTTGCATGCGATTATTACCTCTAAATTACAATCTGCTTTTATTAGACCATATTTGATAGGACATTCGCTAATCAGGTTACCATTTCTGTCCAGAATATGCAGTTGTGCATGATCATCTTCACGGTGTATCAAAGCCAGTCGTTCACCATCTGAGGACCGAAGCTCCGAATCGTACTGATAATAATCCTCGGAGGTGAAGAGGGTTTCTATCAGGTCGAGTGTTTCATTATAGAATCGAAGTATCCCGTTGTGAGAAGATACCATGCTACCATCATCTGAAATTAAGTAAACTGGGTATGGTACAAAAGTAATAAGGGTTCTATACACTAGGCGCCGGGACTCCCTTGCATCTGGATGATTGAACCTGACGAACTCACCTGTTTCGGTATTGATCCTTACAGCATCTTCTCCCTGAAAGTGGTCCCATATAGCATTGATTGCCAGTATGTAGTTAAGATTTGGAGAGATGTAAGCTTCTTTGGTTTCAATTCCAAGGTCATATACTACAGTTGGCTCGTCTTCACAGACGATAACGGCTTTTTCATTGAAAACTGCAGCGATCTTCCAGGAATCTTCTCCTTCGAAGTTATCGAACATGCAACGCAGATCTACTAATCCGAATTCAGTAAGCTCAGGCTGACCTATCTCGAAAAGATTTACAGCATGACGATTAATAGAGTAACCAGGAGCGCTCCACTCATCGTGGGTATCAGGTAGGTTCCTCAAAACTGAATCACCTTGTAATGACCCTGTCACAATTGCTTCAGGTGTGGCTTTTTCCGGATATAGGTGAAGCGTATCTACAGTACCGGTAGTAGCATTAATGACGCAAGTAGTGGCAGCGATACTTGGTAATTGCCAGGCGATGCTTAACTCTCCGGAAGGAACACGCAGGCTGTAAGTGTTTTCAGTAAGCCTTTCAGGGAAATAGTTTTCTCCCTGAACTTTGATTTGAAGATGATTAGAGGAAACGTTGCTATCCGGATGTACTCTGATTATTAAAGTTGTTGAAACATTCCTTTCTTCGATTACAGGCCAGTGCTGTCTTTGTATGGCCCATGCACGTGCATGATTAGATAATGTGAAATTGAGTACAAGCTCCTCCCCCGCATCCAAAACAACAAGAGTGTCAATTTCTTGAAGTCCAACCATAGACACTTGGATTTTGTACTCGCCAGGCGGAAGACTGTCAATCCTGTATTGACCCGATCTATTGGTCATAGCACCTATTCCAGTTCCGTAAATCATGACGGTTGCTCCGATTAGAGGGTCCGTGGGTTCATCCTCAATCATACTAGCGCCTCTGACAGTTCCACTAATAGAGCAATATGTCTGTTGTCCGAAAATAGATAACAATGCGAGAAAGATAGCAGCCATAACTCCCCCCCTTGAAGAAGATATTAGGTAGTGTAAAATTAAAGTATTCTCTAGCCCCAGTCAAACGTTATATCTTTCCCAGGATTAGTAAACGGAAAGAGTGTTCAATCTGAGAGAGATTTTCTCTCTTGACGTAGCTCTCTTTCCGTGATCACCTGCCTGTCCCGGGAATCCCCGAGGGATTCGATCTTCCTCAACCTCTGCTCAGGTAGCTTGAGCAGGCACATCCACTGGGTTATCCGATCAGAGGAGACTCCATGCCTTTCAGCAAGCTGTTTTCTGATGAGGTTATCTCGGACCATTT
>JAIOSX010000179.1 GCA_021107345.1 Candidatus Aegiribacteria sp. | reverse complement strand
GTCCTGGAAGAAAATCCTCGGTCCCGGAGCAATCAATCTCGGAAGAAACCTCCGCCGAAAGGGTCGTAAACTGTAACATCCCACCTATGTCCATTATATCTGTGGCTGCCATTGTGGCTGACGCGGATATTTCCAGCCCGCTTATATCGGTCTTGAAGAACCCTTCTCCAATGGAATCCATTGTATAGGTTTCAGCACCGGTTACAAGGTTGGAATCCGTAATCGCAATGGATCTGTTAACATCCTCATCCAGTGTTTCGACACTGGTGCTTATATGTGACACGCCCAGGCCGAATCTGAGTGATTCATTCATCTCATAGGCGCCGTAGACGCCTGCTGAAGTCAATGAGGAATCGGTTCTTCCTACGGCTGTTTCAGGAACGGTATGTCTTGAATCAAGTGTTCCGTCGCCGTTGGTATCGACAAATTCCGACCAGGTTCCTTCCACGGTTCCCTCGCCGGAAACATATGGTGAACCTCCGGGCCCGATGAGAGAGATGTCCTCATAGAACCTGTCATTCATGAATTCAGTAAGAATTCCCAGCCCGTAAGGCTCTCCCGCCGGTGAATAGCTTCCACCCAGCAGGAAACTTCCCCGGGTATCGTCAGTCTCGTCAAACACCAGATCGGTTCCTGTTGAAAGGTTTGAAAGCCCTGAATAAACCCTTATGCCTTCTATCTCGAGCAGCCTGTCCGGCAACGGCTGTGTAAACAGCATGCCCGAAAACCACCTGTCAAGATCATCAAGGATCATTCCGCTTGTAGACATGGACCTGAATGTCTGTGGCTGAGCGAAAGTGACCGAACTGATCACTATCACCAGTAAAGCCAGTGTTTTCATATTTCCCCCCTTGTCAGTTATGAGTTGAATAAGTAATTCGAAAGTTCAACCTGGGATAAGTCTATCTTATCAGGGAACATTTCATTAAATGTACCGTACCACCTGTTCTCAGGGATACAATATATACACCTGACGCTGCTGAATTGCCATCTCTGCATATTCCATCCCAGTAGAACGCCCTTTCTGGAAGGGGCGCTCTGAAAGAACCGGGTCCGATACCTCTTCTTACCGATTCATAAACCATATGTCCGGTAAGATCAAATACGGTCAGTTCAGCATCCACAGGACCAGCTGCAAGATCATAACCAATGTAAATACCTTCCATTGAAGGATTGGGATAAACAGAGGGAGCAGCTGTATACAGCGCCTGATCAACATATACTTCTATTTCCACTCCTTCAGCTTCGAGTGTTCCGATTACCGGTATTACAGAACCATTCCCCCCTCCATCACTGATTGTAAACTCACCGAGCTTTCCCGGACAGCAGGCAAACCATCCTGATTGATTCGTCTCAATCATGTATATAGAACCACTCATGTTAAGAGCAAGTGGATATTCCGATATATACTCACCGGAGAGACTGTATCTGACTGATCCTGTTACAGAACGATATTTTAAAGCTGCATAGGCATTAATGATACCGTATCCTGCACTGTTATCAGGGGAGCTGTTCTGAGAAGCTGTTGATCGAAGAATTTCCATAATCTCAATCATGGACCACTCCGGATGAGCACCGTACAAAACCCCAGCAGCGGAGGATACAAGGGGCGACGAGAAGGAGGTGCCATTGCCCTGTAAGTATCCGGATGTACCCTGAAATGCAAGGCTGACATTTTCTCCTAGGGCACATGCATCCGGCTTTATCCGTCCGTCGTAGGTTGGTCCTCTGGAGGAGAACTGGACGACATTTCCGCTCGCATCAACGGCACCCACTGCGAATACTGAATCTCCGTCGGACGGCGCCAGAAGGGATCCCGAATCGGGCCCTGAATTGCCGATGGAGTTGAAAACGACCATCCCCCTTGAAGCAGCGGCATCCGCAGCCATGGTAGTCACAGCTGTATTCCCGTCAAGATCGGAGTAGGTGTACCAGTCGATATAGGCAAGAGAGCTGTTGACGATGTCGCCGCCGTTCAGTTCAATCCATTCAAGACCCTGAACCCAGTAATCTTCTTCCGCCTGGTATTCATCGCTGATATCCTCTGTTTTCGCCAGTATAAAAGATGCGTCGGGAATGCCGCCGCAGAAGGCATTTTCAACGTACCCTCCGAGGATGGACAGAACCGCGGTGCCATGATCCGATTGACCGGGAGGATCTCCTGCTTGCTGTGAGGGATCACTATCATTGTCTACAAAATCGTACATCTGAAGAACTGAAATATCGCGGAATACATCATGCACAAGGTTGAATCCTGAATCAAGAACACCAACAATAACTCCCGCTCCGGTCCAGCCGCGGCTGTGGAGTTCATCAAGTCCTATCTGCTCCAGCTGGGCTGCTGTCACTCCCGTAGAACTCCCCGAGTAAGTATGGAACTCCGGCATGCGGAATGTGCTTGAGGATACCGGCTGTACGTGGTCAACGAAAGGGAGAGCCAGAATCTCTTCAAGGCTGCCTTTTTCAGTACTTATACTGACGGCGTTAAGGAATCTTGACCTGGTTCTTACAGCCCGGCAAACTGCGGCATCAGCTATCTGTTCCACATAAATTGACCATGGCTCAAGGTCAAGTTCGTCCGCCTCAATCAAACCGACGGACATCCGTCTTTCGAAAGAAGGGGCGTTCAGCAGTTCTGTGGATCTGATTTCAAGCCTGTTCTCCAGATCAGGTCCTCTGTCGGAAAAGAATACCCACCACGCACCGGGAGAAAATGAACCGGACGCGATCAGACTACTGCTGAGTAATAAAAGAGGTAAATTCACTGCAGGTTATAATCAGAGTTTAAGTATCGGACAGATCCCACCACTGCCATATATACCATTCGCCTGTGGAATCTTCGCGACAGATAAAAAGAGCTTCACCTGATGCTCTGAATCCTTGAGGTGGAGTCTCTTGTGTATATACCTTGAGATCAAAAGTGCGAGGCAGCTGCAATGCTTGTCCTGTGGAATCACCTGTCCAGGGGCTCTGCTGGGTTCCCGAAAGAGTAAGATCTATGGAAGAAACATTATTGAACATGACGATATGATACGATTCCTCCAGATCTATCCCCCAGTATTCGTCAATTGTACCGTCTCCGTCGTAATCAGCCCAGTCTATTTCAAGCAGATGAAACTCAAAATCATCTCGGAAACACTTAAGGTAATGATCGATATCAAGGCTTGTGTATGCGTATTCAAGGTTCTCAAGTACTTTGTATGCGCTGTCCACAGGATTGTAGTACTGGAATCCGGTGCCCGGTTCAGTATCTGGAGAAAATGGATTCCAGCATCCTGAAACGATAACAGCGGTACTGACAGCAGATATAATAAGCATATTTATTCGAGTATTTATGGCCATACGCGTCTTTTTCTCATGGTTCATTTGTAATGCACCTCCGATTCAATAGTACTAACTCCATACAAGGAAAATTGTTCCAGAAAGGTACTTCGTCAAGGATATCTGAAATCAGTTGACGATGGCGTTCTGTGTTATCATTTTTAATAAGGAGGGTTGTATTATTAATATTGGATTATGCTTATTAATACCGCTTTTTAGCCAGATTTTCACTCTGGATCAGGCCATCGAGCTTTATCTCATGGGAGATATGAACGGCAGCATTGCCGCGCTGGATGCTCTCCTTGCCGAGGGTAACCTGTCTCTGGATGAAGAAATCAGAGCTTACCACAGGCTGGGCGCTGCCTATTTCGGAGTTGGAGAATCCGCCGGAATGGAATCGGCATTCTACAGTCTGCTCCAGCTTGATCCCTACTACGATCTTGGCCCACGGGAGAATCCTCAGCTTCGAAGACTGCTCGATAATGTCAGGCAGGAAAGTATGTCAACTGTTCTTGTTCAGGGTGAACCTGAGGAAGCTCTGGTTTTCATGAACGGGGAATACGTAGGCTCAGCCCCTTACATTCAGGACAATATACTAAGCGGACGAACATACACATTCACCATTACAGCGGATGGTTACGAGACTGACGTACAGTCCTGCACTACCCTTCCGGGGCAGCTTCATACGATGATCTATCAGATGAACCCCGTCTCCTCGGCCACCGAAGTTATCCTGTCCAGTGCGGCAGGCACAGGCAGAGTGGATGTTCCGATAACTGAACTCGTAGAATATTCGCAAACAGCCTCCTCGCAGGAACTCCCTGCATCATCCGGTTCTGATGAGCATCAGCCTATCATCCTGCCGGATACATCAATCGCCATCAGCTCAGTGGATTCGCAAACAATGACAATTGATCAGCTTAATGCCATTCTTCACGGCGGCGTACAGATGGCATCACTTGGAAATATCGATCATCTGCCTTCTGATTCCAGGGATTACGAATTAGCCGGCACAGATCAGGGGCTTGCAAGAGATCTCACAATGTTTGAAAATACCGGAAGCAACATCGAAACGGCATACGAAAGCCAGGCAAGGATGGTTTTCTCAGATGTGAACATAGATACGGATAACGTACTCCAGACGGATCTCAGCTCTTCATACATGTCCCGGACCGCAATCGAGGTGAGGGAAGTGCTGGCGTCCAAGGAAAGTTCGGTGATCTTCATTTACAATAAGCATCTCAGAGCCGATCCTCTGCTTTCTGGAACCGTTCTTATTGAAATGATAATCGAGCCGAGCGGTCGTGTTTCCGACGTTTTCATCCTGAATTCAACAACAATGAACCCCCCATTCGACCTTGAGCTTGCCTCAGTAGTAGAAACATGGAGATTCGGCGCTGTGGATGAAGATGAAGGACCTCTCCCGGTAACATACCCGTTCAACTTCTCCCGTTGACCCCCGAATAAGAGTTCGAGCGAGATACTTATATTCATAAAGCGGCAAGCATAATCTCAACATGAATAAACAGGAGGAAAATTGAGTGAGAAAAGAGTAATCGAGATTCTAAAATCATGTAACGCGCTGCTTGAAGGACATTTCAGATATACATCAGGCCGCCATGGGAAGCAGTATTTTGAGAAGATCCGCATAGTCCAGGAACCACGATTTGTAGACGAACTGGGCAGTATGATGGCTACGATAATGGATGATATAAGAGAAGAAATAGATCTTGTGTGCGCCCCTGCATACGGAGCTGTGGTTTTCGGATTCACAACTGCCCTTCATATGGGCAAAAGGTTTGCATTTCTTCAAAGGGACACCGAAGCAAGAATGTCTGTTAGATCAGGTTTCAGGAATATTGTACGAGGCAGCAGGATACTTCTTGTGGAGGACGTTTGCACTACAGGAGGCAGCATCGTTGAATCAATTCATGCATTGAATTCCGCAGGAGCGGAAGTCGTTCAGGTTGGCCTGATCGTAGATAGAACCGCTGGAAAGCTGAAGCTCGAATCACCATGTAGAGCTCTACTCAGCGTTGAGACAGTCAGCTGGGACATTAAAGAATGCCCTTTATGCAAAAAAGGTATTCCAATAACGGTGCCGGGGTCATCCGGTAAGAAGTAATAAGAATTCCCGGATGCTATTTACAGGACATGACCAGATTTCTTCCTGCCTTCTTTGCCCGGAAAAGAGCTGAATCGGCAGCTGCAACCATTGAGGAGGAATGCTTCTCGGAATTTGCTGCCGTACAGCATCCTATACTGCAGGTAACCCTGAGGTTTTCTATTTCATTGTCGATCTGAAGAGTCTCGGATCGCATTCTGATACGGTTGGCGATGGAGATGGACTCCTCCTCCCCGGTTCTTGGAAGAACTATGAGGAATTCCTCACCTCCGTAGCGGCCAATTCTGTCGAACGATCTGCAGCTCTGGCTGAAAAGGTTGGCAAATCTAATGAGAACCTTGTCACCTGTCTGGTGACCGTATGTGTCGTTCACCGCCTTGAATCTGTCAAGATCCAACATCAGGATGCTAGTTGAGGTGGCATCTCTCCTGCCTCTTTCGAGCTCTATGCTCAACTCCTTGAGAATGGCGGCATGGTTCAGCAGGCCTGTAAGGCTATCGATTCTGACAAGATATTTAAGGCGGCGATTGAGGTCTATCAGCTTCTTTTCCAGCTGCGCGGTTCTCACCCCGACACCAATTCTGGCCTTGAGTTCAATTGAGTTCGTCTTCTTTGAAATGTAATCGTTTGCACCGGCCTTGAGGGCCTTTCTGATATCATCCGATTCTTCCCTTGCGCTGTTAATAATGATGTAGCAAACATATTCATTATCAAGTCTTCGGATTTCCCGGCAGACTTCAATACCGTCCATACCGGGCATCATCCAGTCAAGCAGAACTACGGAGCATTCCTTCTGCTTAACACTCTCAAGGGCATCCTTACCATTGTTTACAGTAACGGGCTCGTAGCCGAGATCAGTAACAATCTTCGAAAGAATCTTCCGGCTTATCGGGTCGTCATCCACAATCAATATTTTCACGCCACCACCAATCAGTATAATTAACACCAATATTAACCGACTGAGACATGGAAACAAGACCCATGCTATACAAGTGCACTATTTATGAGAGATAATTCAGGAAGAATTTGATCATGGATCCTGATTGAAGAATATAGACAGCTGTTCAAAAAGCTTCGGAGCTTTCTTCTTCATTATTTGAGGTTTTTCGAAAAAGGCTTCGACAGAACAGGCAAAGAACTCGGCTGGATTTGTACCGGCGTACTGGCGCAGTATGGATTTTCCTTTATGAACTTTCTCGAATTCCCTCTGCATTACTTCTATCCAGGGCCGATATGCCCCAAGTGAGAGCTCATCCGGAATTCCATCAGGATGGTATCCGTCAAGCACATGTGCAAATTCGTGATACCCTACGTTGTAACCGTCGTTATCATGCTGAAATCCGCGAAGAAGGTGCGGCAAAGAAAGGATCACGTTCCCCGAGGAATGCACAAGTCCAGCCGCCGCTGAATCACTGCCCCGGAGATCAGTCGAATACGAACCATCGGTCCTGAAACCTCCGGGATAAACTAGAATATCGCCGAAGTCTCTGTATTCCCATTCAGGCCTTCTGAAAATGAGACGAACAGCTGTTGCGGCAACCAGCAGCTGCACTTTCCTGGTGATCTTTACATCATCCACACCAGTGATAGTATGTTCCGCCAGAAATATTGCTGTATCAGCCTCATAAATCCGCTTATCATCCTCGGACATCGAACTGTAAAAGGTAACATATTTCGACAGAATAGCCCTGTCCTCGTTGCTGAGCGGATTTTCTGAGATCCTTCTCCGTCTTCTGTACTTGGGATAGTATATGACAAAGTAATAAAAGGCACCGACCGCGAAAACCACAGGTACAACTATCAGGGCCCTGCCTGTAACAATGAACGGAAGGCTAAAAAAAAGGCAGGCCAGGAATGTTATTCCCAACCTTGCCTCTATCTTCCTGCGTGGAAAGACCTCCATGCAGTCTATACCTCTTTAATGAAATGCCGCTCTACGTGAATTCGCTTCAGCTCCATTTTGAAGATCTCCCTGTCCGTCTGCTCACTTTCAAGTTCATCACTGGCTTCATCGAGCTTGTGCTTCTCAAGACGAAATGCTCTCCATGCCTTGCTGTAAGCTTCCTTTAGAGCTACCAGCTCGTCAGGTTCAAGCTTCTTGTCCTCAGCACCCTCCGCAGCATCCCTCGCCTTTTCAAATGCTATCCTTGCCTCAGAGGCAAGTTTGGTCTCTTCCTGGACTTCCTGCTTGAACTCCTTGAGCTCGTCTTCGCTGAAGCTCATCTCCTTCTTGATATCCTCTTCGAGTTCATCAAGCATGGGCGATAGAAAGGTTCTCATGTTCTCAATGAAACCGCGGTATCTCTCCACGGTTCTCATGAGTTTTTTCTCCTTGCGAATGTTGTGTATCTGATTGAGTTGTTCCTGCCAGTCGTGCAGCTGTCGGACGCTGTCTACGAGATCTCGTCTCACAGCGTTCTTGTAGTGGATATTCGTCTTGAGTTTTCTCTCGATAATATTATGGTCGCTCAT
>JAIOSX010000246.1 GCA_021107345.1 Candidatus Aegiribacteria sp. | reverse complement strand
GGATACGATACTGTCTGCCAAAGCAGAGTTGTAGGTTTTGGCATTTCCTCCGAGGCTCTCTACACAAATGTGCTTCATCTGATAACCAGAATGCGATTACCCCTTCGCAGCAGCGACAGAGATGATAATGCTCCCATTATCCTCTTCGGCGGTGGTGGCCTGGGAAATCCGCTTCCCCTCGCTCCTTTTGCGGATATTTTCTTTCTGGGAGAGGTAGAGGAGCAGGCGGTAGATCTGTTCAGGATTCTTGCAGGTGCCGGTTCCCGCAGCGAACGTCTTATAAAAGCTGGTGAAATCCCTGGAGTATACGTTCCGGCTCTGGGAAAAAAACCGGTGGAGATACAGAGGATAGGAAGCCTCCGAATGGAATGTGCTCCGGTGAGACAGCTGGTTCCCAGTGCCAGGATATCGCAGGACAGGGCAGTTGTTGAGATTGCCAGGGGCTGCACCAGGGGGTGCAGATTTTGCCAGGCTTCGCAGCTTTACAGGCCGGTCCGGGAAAGGCCTCCTGAGGAGATAGTAGATCTGATGGATAGAATCCTCCAATCAACAGGATGGGAGAAATCCGGCCTCCTGACTCTTTCTCTCTCCGATTATTCCCATCTGACTCTGCTCCTCCGCAGTATGGATATGCTGGCCGCAAAGCACCATGCAACCATTGGCAGGCCATCGATGAGGCCGGATACTATCAGCCGACTTGAAGAAAACAGCAGTATTACCGGCAGGATTACAATCGCACCTGAAGCTGGCACGGAATCGCTGAGGCAGAAGATCAACAAGCCCATATCCGATGAAGTTATCCTTAATGCGGTTGACACCGTTTTCAGAATGGGAGCAAAGGGGATAAAGCTATATTTCATGGTGGGTCTTCCGGAGGAATCCGATGAGGATGTAGCCGGTATCGGTGAACTGGTATTGAAAATAGCAGGCATTGCCCGGAGTCATGGCCGTAATCCGAGAAAGAGCGTTACAGCAGCCCTTTCTCCCTTTGTACCTAAAGCACAGACACCATTGCAGTGGTCGCCGCAGATGGATGAAAATGAACTATGGCGGAGAATTCGTATGGTGAGGAAAATCTGCGGTAAGAAAGTATCTCTGAGCTGGAACAGCCCGAATGTGGCCATTATCGAGGGACTGCTTTCGCTGGGCAATGATGGAGATACCGCTGAACTGCTGGAGAAAGCTGTGATGCAGGGGGCCAGGTTTGACGCATGGACAGACAGATTCAGATGGGATATATGGAAAGACCTTATTGACGGTTACGATCATCTCCGTGTACAGCTGCAGGCAGGCATTGATCCGGGAGAAGACCTTCCATGGAGCTTTATTTCCACGGGTGTTTCAGAGGAGTATCTTAAAGCGGAGAATAAACGGTATGCAGAAGGGAGGAGCACTCCTGACTGCAGGGAGGAAGGATGCAGAGGATGTGGAGCCTGCTCAGGAACCCACAGCAGGGAAACTCCCTCCCTGGATTTCACTTCTGGATCTTCCGTATCATCCGCAAAATGCGCTGCGGTACTGAGGGTGCGCTATTCAAAGACAGACTGTGCTGCATACACTTCCCATCTTGATATGGTACGGATGTGGGGAAGGGTAGTGAGACGTTCTGATTTGCCTGTTTCGTGGTCTGATGGTTATGTTAGCAGGCCTAGAGTACATTTTAGCCCTCCTCTTCCACTTGGTATTGAGAGTATTGCAGAATATATAGATATAGAGTTGAATACAATACCTGCCAGCGGGGCTGAAGAGCTTCTCAATCGTTTCATGCCAGCAGGTATAAGGGTTGAGGAAACCTGGACGCTGTCCCCGGACACTCCACCGCCTGACGGAGGTTCAGTCGTAGCCGGATACAGTGTATGGTCGGATTGCGAATCATGGACAGTAGAGGAAGCCGAGAGAACAGCTGAGTGCCTCGGTAAAAGTGAGCATGTACTCAGAGTGAATGTAAAAGATAATTGTGTTGTATTATTCTCGACACGAACGGATAGCAGAAAATCCCGTCCGGATATGCTCTTATCCGCAATACTGGATTACCCGGTAAGAATTGAACGGACGGATATATATAATTGCTACGACAGTAATTGCTGGAGATCAATAAGGTCTCACAGCAGAGATTTGGAGAAGATGTTCTTTGAAAGTTGATTTTATAATAAACTCCCATCCGGAAGTTACAAGAATCGGAATTCTTGAAGATAACAGACTGATGGACATAATCGTTGAAGACGGCAACGAGAAAAGACAGGTAGGAAATATCTACCTTGGGAAAGTAAATGCCGTCCTCCCCGGAATGCAGGCTGCCTTTGTGGATATTGGCCTCGAGAGAAGTGCCTTTCTGCATGTAAGTGATACCCGTTCCGGAGCGGTGGACACCGAGAGGTTCGCAAGATCTCTTGCCAGCGGCTTACCCGCAAGTACAAAAGAGGTAAGCGAATCCATAGAAAAAGTCCTGAAAAAAGGACAGGATATCCTTGTACAGGTTACAAAAGAACCAATCGGGACAAAAGGCGCAAGGGTCAGCACCAGGATCTCCATTGCAGGAAGGTATATTGTAAGTATGCCGGGTGAATCCGTTACCGGGATATCGAGGAAGATCAGTGACAGGGTAGAAAGAGCTCGCCTCAGGAAGATGCTTTCCTCTGTCAAAACCCCCGGATACGGTATTATCGCCAGGACTGCAGGAATCTCGCAGGATGAAAAAGCCTTCAAGGTGGATATGGATACAATTGTGGAAAGATGGAAGGAAGTCGGGCAGTCAGCCCTGAAGAAGAAAGCTCCTTCCCTTCTGCACCAGGAACAGGATATTGTGACTATTACAATGAGGGATCTGGTCACCCTGGGTACTCATTCAATCGTTACGGATTCCAAAATTGTAGCGAAGGATGCCAGAAAGTATCTGAAAACCTATGCCAGCGCCATGACAGGTAAAGTAAAATACTACAGAGGGAAAAATCCGATATTCGACCATTTCGGAATAGAGCAGGAAATATCTGGAATAATGGCAAGGGAAGTACTCCTCAAAAGCGGGGGATCACTGGTCATCGAGCATACGGAAGCTCTTGTAGCTATCGATGTTAACACAAAAAGATATGTAGGCAGGAAGAAACAGGAAAACACCATCCTCAAAACCAATCTGGAGGCCGCAAAGGAAGTTGCGCGTCAGCTCCGGTTGCGCGACCTCGGTGGGATTATCGTCATTGATTTTATCGATATGGATATTCCTGACCACAAAGAAAAGGTACTCAATACCCTCAGGAGCGAACTGGGCAGGGATAGATCGCCTACTAAGACATGCCAGGTCAGCCCCCTTGGTCTGGTTGAAATGACCAGAAAAAGAGTTCGACCCAGTGTTTTCCAGGCTCTCTCTGTACCCTGTACCTGCTGTGGCGGGTCAGGAAGGGTGATGTCCACTGTCTCGACAGCTACTAAGCTCGGGCGCTTTATTGAGAGAGCGTCCCAGGATAAGAAGCACAGGAATCTTGTGATTTCCGTTCATCCTGAACTTGCCGAGTACCTGCATGAAGAGGACGGAAAGAGGATGAACCATATCGCGTCTATTTCCCAGCTCAGCATCGAGATCAGGGAGGATGACCAGCTCAGGGTTGATGAATTCAAAGTTTACTCGTTAGATGTACATGAAGAGGTAACCAGTCTTTACAGTCATTCAGGCAGATCCTGACTCAGTGACTGTTGGAATTGAATGTTAAATACGGAGGTGAATAGTTGTACGCAATAATTGAAACCGGTGGATTTCAGTTCAGAGTGGAACCCGGTATGAAACTGAATGTACCCAGAATCGCATCTGGAGAAGGCGATTCAGTTAAGCTTGAAAAAGTTCTTCTGATTGGTGACGATGATGATGTTAAAGTTGGAACTCCTCTCCTCGCAGGCGCTTCGATTGAAGCGGAAGTGATCGAGCACGGCAGGGGAAAGAAAATCGTTGTCTACAAGCGGAAACGACGCAAGGGATACGAAAGAACACAGGGGCATCGCCAGGATTACACAAGAATAGAGATTAAATCGATCAGCAAGGGATAAGGATCCGCAATGGCAGAATCATCGGTACTGTCCGGAAGAAAATTCGCGAAGGAAGTGCGGAGAAACCTCGCAGAAGAGATTGAAAAGATCGGCGGCCGGCCTCCAGGGCTGGCCGTGGTTATCGTTGGAGATGATCCCGCAAGCCGGGTATACGTTGCGATGAAGGAAAAAGCCTGCGGTAAAGTTGGAATAGTCAGTACTGCAGTAAGGCTTGACGAATCGGTCTCGCAGGAGGAGCTTCTTCAGGAAATAAACAGGCTCAATGAAGATCCCTCCGTCGACGGCATACTGTGCCAGCTGCCCCTTCCCGGCCACATATCTGCCGATACCATTGCTTCAGCGATACTGCCCGAGAAAGATGTAGACGGGTTTCATCCTGAAAATGTAGGCAAATTGTGGAGGGGGGAAGAGGGTCTTTTCCCGTGTACTCCCGTCGGAATCATCGCCCTCATGAAACACCACGCTATTGATATTGACGGCGCCGATGCCGTTATTGTAGGAAGAAGCAATATAGTGGGTAAACCGATGGCTGCTCTTCTTCTTCGAGAGAGCGCGACTGTTACAGTAGCTCATTCACACACCTCTGATCTGCAGGGCCTCTGCCGAAAAGCGGACATACTGATAGCAGCGGTGGGCCGCCCCCGTTTCATAAAGAAGGAGTTCGTCAAACCCGGAGCAACGGTTATCGATGTCGGCATCAGCCGAACCGATGATGGTCTTGTTGGTGATGTCGATTTTGATGGTGTTGCTGATATCTGTGGAGCGATAACGCCGGTTCCCGGCGGCGTAGGACCTCTTACCATCGCCTTCCTTCTCTCCAACACCATGAAAGCCTGGACTAATGGGGTCGGATCTTGAATTTTGGTGTTTTTCTCTCTATTGATTATTCTCAAGCTTCTTTATGATCTTACTGATAGTACTGTAGTGCATT
>JAIOSX010000350.1 GCA_021107345.1 Candidatus Aegiribacteria sp. | reverse complement strand
GGAATCTTTCTCAAGGGATCTTCTTTACCATCTTATGGTGAATTCCATCCGTATACCTCCGTTGCGGGACAGGGCCGATGATATACCTCTTATTGCCGGGCATTTTCTGAAGGAGGAAGTGGAGAGGACAGGCAAGAAAATCACAGGGTTTTCCGATGAACTGCTTGATCTTCTAAAACAGTACAATTACCCCGATAATATTCAGGAACTGAAGAACATCATAGCCTGTGCAGTTGTGAACACTGACGGGGAAATATTAAACAGAGATTCGCTTTCGCCTTATATCCGCGAGAGGATAATACCGGGCGAGATGTCCGGGGATTTCATCCCTATGAAACTCCATGACAGGATTATCGATCATGTAATGAAAACTATGGAGTATTGCGGCTCCGAAAGAAAGGCTGCCGCCAGGCTGCTTGATATAGATATGGAAAGGCTGGATAAGCTGATTGAAGATAGCCAGTGCTGAAACTGAATAGAGTGCTATCTCCCGTATTTGAAACATCTGCTGATTCAGTTCGTAGAAGAGAACCGCTGATCCTGTTGGCTGTTCTGCTGTTTGCTGTCATTTTGCGTCTCCCGGTTATTATGCGGAACCCCATTCCCGCTGGAGACGGTGTAACATCCAATCTGGAAGTTGCCGTAAACCTCAGGGATAGATACGGCTTTTCCACCATGAGAAAGTGGACCCTCTACAGCGAGTCTATGGATGAACTCAGACCTGAAGGCAACAGGCAGCCTGTGATGATACTGCTCATATACGTTCTGTTCCTTGTAACCGGTCCGGGATTTACTGCTGCGCAGATACTGTCCCTTTTTGCAGGACTTATCTGCCTGTTCATGTGCTGGCTCTGGGCCAGAAGAAACTTCGGGAAACTACCTGCTTTATTCACTCTTCTGGTTCTGTCCGTAACACCGCTTTTCATCTGGTATTCAACTCAGCCTGACAGTCTTATGCTTTTCACCGCACTGTTTTTTGCCATTCTGCTTGTGGCGGATAGAAAAATACTTTCGTTCAAAATAGTAATACTGCTGGGCATTCTGACCGGTCTTGCCTATCTAACACGAACACAGGGCATGCTACTGGCATTCTCGATTGGATTCTGGGTACTCTTAAGGGGAGGAGTGAAAAGAATTCTTAAAACCCTTCTCTTCATTACTGTTTTCATCCTCACATGCATGCCCTGGTTCATGCGTAACCTGAGTGCCTTTGGTTCTCCTACATATACACAGGGAGGTCAGTTCCTGCTGAACGAGAACCACTGGGCAGCATGGGAAGTAAGAGATACTCCGCCCGAGCCACTGGATATGTTGAGACATCAGGGGGCCGGTGCGGTTGGGGCTTATCTGGCAAAGGGAACTCTGAGGGTTCTTGAGCCCATCACTACAGGATCTCTCCACAGAGGCGAGAATTTTGGACAGCCATCCCTGGTCGGTTTCGCAATACTTGCCCTCCTGGTCCTCAGATCCAGGGATCTTCGAAGAAAGATGATACTGCCGGCCATAGCCTCCATACCTCCAATGGTCATGCTTGTTCTACATGAACACAGCAGCAGGTATCTTACTTTTTTTATCGTGATAGTTGCAGGATTGGGTTCTGCCGGGTTGCTGTCACTGATAAAACTTGCTGGAAAGAGGACAGCAACTGTTGCCGGTGTACTGCTGCTTCTGCCATTCTTATACCCGCTGGGTAGCGTTCTTTCAGAGATATCTGTAGAAAGAGCTGCTGAAGCGGAGGAGATCTCCCGATGGCTTGAAGAGAATTCCGAGAACGGTAACTGGGTTGTGACATATCCCAATGTGGGACTGCTTATCTGGCAGTACAGACGGCCCACACTTACAATGCCCAATGACTACGAGATGCTTCTGTGGCCTTGCCTTGAAGAACATGGAGTGCGGTATGTTGTCGTTGACAACTACCTTCCTGTTTTCAGGCCACATCTTCAACACCGGTGGCGAAGAACCCCTGATGGCAGCTGCTGGCAGTTGATCAATCCGCCTGAATTTCTAATGGAGGTTTACCGAAGTGAATCAGGCAAATCCATTGTATATGAAATGACGGAGCCCGTACCGGAAGGTTATATGCACACCGACAGCCTGCCAAGGGATAACATGCGCGCTCTTTCACCCGCCGGTATACCCTGGTAATCAACCTCCTCTAATCCAGGATTGTGAATCTGGCCGTTTCAATTCCCCACGGACCTGAGGCCGTCAGAATGTATACTCCGTTTCCTGTGTTTTCCGGAACCCAGCCAAGCCGGCAGGAACCGGGATAGAATTCCCTGTCGGCAACTGTCTTCAGAAGACGCCCTGAAATGCTGTAAATGGAAAGATTCACATTGCACCTCTGAACGACTTCCAGATTGATAACCAGATAGTCCGAAACAGGATTTGTCTGGCACGAGAGGATCAGAACAGCGGCTTCATCCTGCTCTGTCTCCCCCTCAACGGACAGCTGTCCTTCGCCTATGTCGAGTATTATGCCTTCTATGATATTCAAGCTGTAAGGCATTCCGGACAGCGGGAACTGATACCAGGCGTTGTGGCTTCCGCCCCAGCCGAAATTCAGATGATAGAATTCATCGGTATTGTAGCCGTCGATGATCATGTTATGGCCGCAGGTAGGTGGTTCCGCATCCACAACCGCCAGATGAGCCGGCATGGCGTTTATCATGTTTTCCGAAAGTCTTTCGTAAAGACTGTCGGAAGAAGCATCGAGAAGGCTGCAGTCGGTGAAATCGAACTTGATGTAAGCGTCATAGGCCTGATTCACCCCGAAAGTACCTGAAACCGAGACCGTGTAAACCTGCTTGCATGCCGCGCCGCAGGCATATATCAGAGCTGCCTTGTCTGAATTCGTAATTGCTGTGTGATTTGTGTAATGGCTTTCAAGTGTATCAAGATATACGTTCAACTCCGGCCAGGATGGAAAATCATGGGCTACATGATCATCGTCTATATAGTAGTATTCATGGTAATTATGGTAGTAGTCGTCATCGTCGCTGAACTGAGTGCCGTTTGTGGTTTCCCCAAAATTCAGAATTGATCCCATGGCAATTGCGGGGCAACCCGCAACACTCCTGGATCCTGCGATAAGGTCCATGGGGCAGTAATTGTTGTAGGGCGCCCCCTGAGCCCAGTTCTCCATGAGCCATCCACCTGTAGGTGTTGAACCTTCAGGAGGCCACTGCTCTGTAAGACGGTCGGACATCAGCACATAATCACCCGAGGAATACTCTTCCCACCAGGTACGATGCACCTGAAGCAGTTCCGGAGGGGCATCATCCAGGGATGAGAGTCTCAGTTCGATGTCCCTTCTGATCATGTCAAGAAGGATGTTTCTTCCCTCTTCTTCAATCATGCAGTTATTCATGTAGGAGTAGGCTATTACAGGAGGCAGTTCGTTATCGGCGGTTGTTACTATGTATCCCGCAGGGCTCAGTTCGAAGGCGAACGCAAGAGGCATACAATCCTGATCGCTTTCAAGCACGATGCAGTCAACAATTGAGAAATCATCATCCTGCCTGTCACGGATCAGTTTCGATTCAGCGACAATTTCAGCTTCGTACTGATCAACCGGCATCGCGCTTAAAATACTGAATAGAAACGCGAAAATGGACATGAATACTATGGAAAGTCTCATTTCATCCTCCTGTACATGATCAATTAGGGAATATTCTAAAGACAATATAGAGAAAAATGATCTTCATCCAAAATCGGAAGCAGATTTATATCAAATATTCAGCGGGGAGCGGCGATTGCCGCCCCCTGCAGAGATCAGGATCAAATGATGGTTGAGCTGGTGAGGCTGTAAGCCATGTAAACTGTTCCGTTCAAATCGGTCTCGTGAATGAGATATTTAACAGCACCGGTTCCTCTTGAGAGGAACAGATCGAAGTAGAAAGTCGGTTCCAGCGAATCCGTGTCTCTGAGATTGGCGCAGTTGGCATAAGACCCGGCCGGTACTGTTACACTTGCCGAAAGGGAGAGGACTGTTCTGGAAACTGTCGGTTCAGCGGTTTCCGGTATCCAGGTGTCATCAACCGTAACCGGCAGTTTCATAAATAATTCATAATCGGTTGATGTCGTGTCGTCGTACATTCTCCACTCGGAATCGGTTTTATGTGCATAGTTCATGGTTACGGTGGTATGTGTAAATACCGTATCCGGGGTGGTCATTATCGTGATTAAGCTGTCCTTGATTGTGTAAAGCTGGAATCCCTGCTGATGAGTTGTCGTTCCAATAACATGTGTGAAGTTGGATCCGGACAGGAAAGTGGTATCGGTGCTGCCAACTGTAGAGACATATCCGCTCAGCGAATAGTTCCACTGATTGCCGACCGCCATGGGCAGATAATCATCGTTCGCACTGGGACCTGTTGAACTGCTTCCGCAACCGAAAACGGTAAACAAAGATACAACAGCAAGAAATGCTATGAGTTTACTCATATTTTCCCCTCACTTTAAAGAGTTTTATTACATCCGGACTATCCGGACGGAACGAGTAGCATAGATGATATGTGCA
Source organism: Candidatus Aegiribacteria sp. (assembly GCA_021107345.1). The sequence continues at coordinate 9,544 of JAIOSX010000350.1, read as the reverse complement.
AATTTGTCCAGTTACTGAAGTGGCTGTATATATTTCCTTCGAGGGAAGCGTAGTTCCATTCAACATGGCATAACTGCCATCTGTTAACCGGAAGGATACAATGGCTGGATTACGGGTTTTTATGGTGATTCTGGGCGTATTCCTTATCCTGCTCGGGCTGATGTTCATGGTAGCCTCGGCTGACAGTAATTTTCTGCCCAGGCTTATAGTGGGAGTATCCATGATTTTACCGGGAGCGTATTTTGTGAGAAAAGGCGTTCGAGAACCTGCGGACAAAACCGTTGTCATTTCCAGAACACTTGAACTCAGCGGAGATGTGAATCTGGAAGATCTGACGTGCAAAAAATGTGCGGCGGGACTCAGCTCAGAAAATATTGTATTGAAAGCAGGCGCCGTTTTCTTATCATGTCCTTTCTGTGGAACGGAATTCCAGATAGAGGAGAAGCCCAAATGGTAAGATATATTCTGGTTGCCCTTGCCGTTTTCAGTATCGGTGCCCGTGCTCAGAACTACGGTTTCTCCATTCCCCGATTTCACTGTACCGCAACGGTCAATCACGACAACAGCCTTGAGATAGATTATGAGATAGAGTTTGCCTGCGCAGCAGGCTGCCACCCGATTGATATCATCGATATCGGATTTCCCACAGAGGACTACAAACTGGAGAGTATTGAGGCTTCTGTAGACGGTTCGCCTTCAAAAAGGATATACCCTTCCACCTTCATCGATAACGGAGTTGAAGTGCACCTCGGGAACAGTACGATTTACCCCGGTGCAAACGCCGTTTTCCGACTCACTGGGATTAGCAGTAATATGGTTTTCAGGGATACGGAAGACGACGGGCATGCTTCAGTGGAATTTTCGCCCACATGGTTTGATGACAGTTTCCTCAGAGGAAACTCCGAGTTCACTCTTGTAATGGTTTTCCCGCCCGGAGCCCTCCCCGGCAGCGTGAGATATCATGAAGTTCCTTTTACCAGCTCGTCTGTAGACAGTTCCGGGAGGGTTCGTTACGTCTGGGAGGCCAGAAGGAAGGTTTCGGAATCGTTCATGGTCGGAGTATCATTTCCTGCACACCTTGTAGCAGGACCTCTTGCCGAACGGCCGGCACCGCCTATACTGAGTCCGCAGGCTATTGGACTGCTTATTACCATTTGTATAGTATCCATTTTTTTTGGGCTTTTTATCTGGCTTGTCATCAGAGCTGTCAGAAATGCAAAGAAACGGCGCGTCAGTTACCTGCCTCCCGCGATAGGCGTTGAAGGTTCAGGCCTCCGAAGGGGGCTGACGGCTCCGTTTGCAGCCCTTCTTCTGGAGGAAAGGCTGGAAAAGGTGTTTGTGCTTATCCTGTTCGGACTTCTCCGAAAGGGAGTGCTTCAGCTGAGCGGTTCCGGGGCCGATGCCAGCGTAATCAAAACCGGTTCCAAAGAGGGTTTGAGAAGTTACGAGAAGGCGATTATCGACATACTTCCTGACCCGGATGATCAGAAGTATCCTCCTGTGGACGCAGTGAAAAAAGTCTTTATTGACATGATAGATGAGCTGAAGGAGAAAATGGAAGGCTTTGACATTGAGGAAACAAGGGAATACTACAGGAGCATAATCAGCAATGCCTGGCAAATGGTGAGGGAAGCCGGATCACCAGATAAGGCTGCTTTGATACTTGCAGATCGTTTCGGGTGGCTCTTTGTGGACGATCATTTCAACAGTATGGTTAATGACCTTCCCACTGTTACAAGCACAGCATATCCCGTTTGGTTCAGAAGCATTGTTCTTCATACGAACTCATTTTCCGGAGGAGCAAGCATAACTGAAATCTGTTCTTCACTTGCGGGAACGCTTGAGGGAGCTGCAGGCCGGGCGGTTTCATCTCTGACAAAACTCTCTTCAATAGTAACCTCAGTTACGAATCCGATTCCCGTGTCCAGATCGTATAGCGGCAGTTCTGGCGGTTCTTCCTGCGCCTGTGCCTGTGCATGTGCGGGGTGTGCCTGCGCCTGCGCCGGTGGGGGGAGGTAGAAATGATTGATAAAGTTAATCCAGCAGGTGAGAATATCTCCTCTCCGGGTCTGCACCATTTCAGAAGCAAGGATGGATGTCACAGATTCCACCTCAGGGTTGAGGAGGACGGCAGCGGGATTCTTACCGTGGATGCTTCTAAGATACTGCACCTCAACAGGGTTGCATGCGATTCCGCATGGATGATACTTTCGGAAATCCCGGAACAGAAGATCATCAAAGTGATTCGTTCCAGGTACAGTGCAGGAAGAAAACAGGCTGCCCGGGATCTGGCAGATTTCAAAACCGTATTCTCGGGTATACTGGAGAGCGGCGCGGGAAAACCTGTTATTTACAGTAATCTTGAATTGATGGACCCGTTCGAAAAGTCCTTATCCGCGCCATACAGGATGGACCTCGCCCTCACATACCGCTGCAACCTGGCATGTTCCCACTGTTATAATGTAACGAGGAACAAAAGTGAACTGACAACAGGGCAGTGGAAGGATGTGATCAAGAAAGTATGGGACATCGGAATTCCCCACGTAATATTCACCGGCGGGGAAGCGACACTTCGGGACGACCTCGTGGAACTGACAGGATTCGCAGAATCACTTGGTCTGGTGACCGGGCTTCTTACTAACGGAGTGAAACTTGCTGATCCTGATTATGTAAACGAGCTGAAAGAAGCGGGTATCGATCATATACAGATAACCCTCGAATCCTCCGACCCTGATATCCATAACAGGATGACCGGCGTGGAAAGTTTCCAGGATACTGTTGAAGGGGTTTCAAACTGTCTTGAAGCAGGGATTTTTACTATTACGAATACTACAATAACGAAGGCCAATGCGGATTCGATAATCGATACAGTTTCATTCCTCAGTGAACTGGGGCTTTCTACTTTCGCGGCAAACGCCGTAATACACAGCGGCAGGGCTCTGGAGAGCGACTTTTCTCTCCCGATTGAGAAACTGGAGGGAGTGCTGCTGGATATTTCCCGGATGGCCTCCGATCTTGATATGAGGATGATATGGTACTCACCGACAAAGTACTGCCGATTGAATCCCCTTGAGTTTGATCTCGGCCCCAAAAGATGCACAGCCGGAGAATATAACCTCTGCATCGAACCTGATGGAGAAGTTCTCCCCTGTCAGAGCTGGTATGAATCCGCCGGAAACATACTCGCTGAAGACTGGAATGATATCTGGAACGGAAAGTTTCTGAGATCCATTCGCAGCAGAGACTGGGCTTTGGCTGAGTGCGGCGGCTGCGTTCATTTCAGAATTTGCGGAGGAGGATGTCCACTTGAGCGAAAAAATGGTGCCGCCTGCAGAGACTCAATGTAAAATTGATATTCTTTCAGGTATATACGAAAGACAGTTCAGCGAACTTGCGCGGCTGAGAAGGCACATCTGTTCGATTACCCCATTCAGAAGGTTCAGTTCCCTGGTTGAACCCGGATGCGGTACGGGACTTCTTGCCGGGGAAATAGCGGCCATAACCGATGCTTCATATACCGGAATAGATGTAAGTGACAGTATCCTCTCGATTGCGAGGAGAAATGCTACTGCGAGAGACGGTCTGAATTTCGTTCATGCTGATGCACTGGAATACCTTCCGCCGGCGGATGCTGTCTTCTCTTCATTTTTCCTTGCTTGCCTGACTGATCCTGTTGCCTTTCTCCGCAGAGCTGCAGATGCCCTTGCGCCGGGGGGCTTCTATATCGTTTTCGGAGAATACAATTACTCCGGCATAAGGGAAGATCCTCCATCCGGTCTTACCGGAAAGATCATGGAAAGCCTTCGAAGGGAAGGCCTTTCAATTGATCTTGGCGGGAACCTTGATGCAGTTTTCGAAGAAGCCGGATACGAGACAGTAGAATCCGGTTTCGTAAGGGGTAAAATGCAGGAGCCTGACAGTGATTTCATCTCCCTGCAGCTGGGTTCAACCGATGGTATTAACACTCATCCCCGCCTGTCATGGGAGATCGGCTGGGGGATATACAGGATCTGATATCTGGATAATATGTGTCAGTTTCTGAATCTTTCCGTAAACCCGGACAGGACGCTCCTTGCAGGGATCGATTTAACAGCAAGCATGGTTGAACCGTATACAATTACTCCCATGACGGTGTATACGAGGACACACAGCAGCCTTCCGGAGAAATCTCCATTGATGTCAAATGGAATAAGCCGCTGAAGAAGAATCATTACAAATACCATGGCAGCGCAACTGATGATAATTTTAATGTGCTCCCTGATGAGGTCTTTTCCATGAATTCCGCCTATCCTCTTACGAAGAAAGTAAACCAGTAAAACTGCTTTTGCCGCTGAGGCCAGGGATGTCCCCAGAGCCAACCCTCCGATGCCCATTGGACCTATCAGAGTCACATTCAGAAGAATGTTGGCTATCATTCCCCATATTCCCAGGACGATGGGTGTTATGGAATCTTTCATAGCATAAAAAGCTCTGCCGACCAGAGTACAGATGCTGAACGACGTCAGCCAGGGGGCGTAGAAAAGCAAAGCCTTTCCAACCGTCTGTGAATCTGTTGACGTGAACTCACCTCTTTGAAAAAGTATTGATACGAGTGGGACGGAAAGTGCAATAATTGCAGTTGTTGCGGGAAGAACTATACAAGAAGTCCATCCGAATAGATTTCTTATTTCCACCTTGAATGCAGGCCTGTCATGTTTAGCTGTATGTTCTGAAAAGGCAACATTTGCAACAGTCGCCATTGGAAGAAAGAGAATAACAAGCAGAATGTTGAGTATTCTATTGGCATAATCCAGGGATGTTATGCTGTCTTCCTGCAGAAAGGAAGCCATGAACTTGTCTGCAACCGGAGCAGCGCTGATAGCAAGTGCTCCTACGATCACAGGTAATGCCATTTTAAAGAACTTCTTAAAATCTGGATCGGTAACCGAAAAAACCGGTCTGTAGTTCAGTTGCAGACGATTCGAGATGAAGATCAGAGTTAGAAAAAGTATGGTTGAACCTGTAAGCACGGAAAGAGGAAGGGCAAATATCCCCATCGTTCTGCTGAAAAGGAAAACAACTATCAGGGAAGCTGATATCTCAACAAGCCTGAGTATTGCAGTAAGCCCAAATCTGCGCTGGTAATTGCAAACTCCCTGAAGGACTCCGCTTAGAGAACTGAGAAGAACTACTGGGACAAGTATTTTCAACATACTTGAGGTCATGTCTGTCTGAATGTTTTTCAGGCCAGGTCCTATCAATGAAGCCAGATTACCGCTATAAAGGAAGAGAACAGCACAGAGGATAAGACCTGCTATTGTAATCCAGTTGATTATTCTGCTGAGGAATTCGGATGAGGACTCACGATTTTTTCGAATTGCAATTGTGGAGAAGAAATCGTGTGGGCGATAGCTTCCCTTATCAGCAGGGGTAACACAAGAGCAACGGCAAAGGCATCGGTTCTCCAGTCTGTTCCGAATACTCTTGCTATTTCGATCTGCCTGATAAAAGTAAGTAGTACAGCAAGAAGGTTCCCGGAAGACATAAGGGAGAAACCACTGCCTTTGTTCTTCTCTGAGGATAACCAGTTGAGAATTCTCATGAACTGCGTAGAAAGGAGTGTTTAACTTTCAGAATCAGCATAAGAAATCTATAAAAAGCATTCACAAGTCCGGATCTTTTGTAGAAGAGAAGTTTCATCTTTTCGTAGCAGACAGGGAGCATGTCTGTGTCAGGTTTAATGAGTCCTTCCGAGAGTGCTGTTCTGTGAACTTCGGTTCCCGGAAGAATTCGGATATGGTTAAGAATTTCGATCCTTGCTTTGTTGCTCAGTGTAAATTTGATCTTCGTGCAGAAGATCAACTTTCTGAAAAATGAAACCACTGTTTCACCTGGATGATTAATAAGAAAATTGTAAGTGATAGTACTGGTCGTGAGTCCACGGGCCAGCTTCAGACTGTTGCGGATTTCCTTTGTGGTGATTTGCTTGTTAAGGGCGTCGAGTCCCTTTTGAGCGTATGCGTCCGGGGAAAGCTCAAATTTAACACAACCAGCCTTTTCACACAGATCTATATACTCTCCGCTCAAAAAACGGGGATGGAACCAGGCAATCCATTTGATGCGAACATCACGGCGGAGAATCTCCCTGCAGATTGCTTCAGAATGTTCCTGTGGTATGTTGAAAACCGGATCCACGAAGTGTACACATTCTATCTTCTCCCGGGAGATTTCCTCCATCTCATCCACAACCGCAAACGGTTCACGGAGTCGTAGAAGCGAGCCGCTGAGATACGGATATATGCAGTAACTGCATGACAGAGTACATCCTCTTTTTGATTGAATACCAATTCCTTCAGGGCTGTGAATGTATCTGTCGGCAGGGAGAAGGCTTCTATCCGGGGAACCTGTCTCTGCAAGGTTTGTGTGTTTTCTATTTCCCGTAAAAAGAATCCTGCCGTTTTTACGCAGATAGAGCCCTTTAATTGAATCGGGTTCGTCCAGATTGTCCAGAAGTTCGGGAAGTGTATTCTCACCCTCAAGGAAAACACCGAAATCAATGCTTTTCGAGTGTTCCATAATCCTTTCAGGAAACATGGAGAAGGTTTGCCCTCCCACAATGATACGGCCATGGAAACCTGCTTCCTTAATTGTGATGAGAGTTCTGGTGAGGTTGTTGAGGCAGTAGTAAACAGAAACATCCTCAAGGGGGGAAATATCGGAATAAGCGAATGAATCTGCATTTCTAATGGAGATCCCGACAACATCAGGAGAAAAGTCAGTTATTGCCCCGGACAAATCCTCCCACGGAGATTCCGATATGCACAGATCAATGATACGAACTGAATGTTTCCCGGAAATAGCGGTTGCAAGGTAAACAAGACCCAGGGGATAAACCGGGTCTGAAGTGGAACATTGTCCCGGCTGCACCCAGTAGGACTGTATTAGAAGAACTCTTTGCCGGCTGGTGCCTATGGTAATCTCCATATTCCTTTATGAATTGAGCCAGGGATTCTCTGAAGTGAACTATTAAAATACCACTACTCAGTTACTGAGGTCAATTAATGGAACGGCAGGAAGAAACAGTATGAGGGAAGAAATAGTAAATATGATATAGCGGCCTTTTGCATTTCACCTCTTGACTTGTACCGATCTGGTTTTAAGAAACAGTATACGAAACGGATCAAATGGATCATGTTTCAAGCCTCGATCAGCAGGGAATGAATTGTCAATGAATGTACTGTTCATAGATCCGTATCTATCTGAAATAGAGTGTAATGTCGGTCTTGGATATTTGTGTGCCGTTCTCAAGACACACGGACATCACTGTAGAGTTATTGCATGTGCAGAAGGCTTCTGCAAGGTTTCCCGAATCATTCAGGAAGAGCAACCGGATATCATAGGATTCTCCGTAAAATCCAGCACTGTTTTGCGAACAGTTGAGATTGCATTGGAAGCTCGTAAGCTTCATGATGGACCTCTTATCTGTGGAGGTCCTCACATAACCATTGATGGAAAAGCCTTTCTCAAAGAACATTCGTTCTTTGATATTGGTGTAGTCGGTGAGGGTGAGGATACCATTCTTGAGATAATTGACCATCTCCTTGGAAATCGGAAACTTGATGAGATCAAAGGTATTATTGCATGGAGTGGTGATGATATTATCTGTACAGAACCCAGAGAACCGGTGGATGATCTTGATAAAATCCCTTTTCCGGATTACACAGGCTTTGATATTTATGCAAACGGGATGAAGGTTTATTGAATCAGTACAAGCAGAGGCTGTCCATACAAATGCATCTGTTGTAATGTTCCGGCTATATCCAGTAAAAGATGGAGATATAGAAGTGTGAGTAACATCATTGAGGAACTGGAACACGCTGTGAAAGCACATCCCGGAATTAAGTGCATGGATATTGCTGATGATAACTTCACCTTCGACCTTATTCGCGCAAAAGAATTCTGCAGGCAGCTTATTGAAAGAAAATTGAATCTCCGGTGGAAATGTTCTAACGGTATCAGAGCAGACAGAATAGATGAAGAACTGGTTATACTGATGGGAAAATCCGGTTGTACCGGAATCGATTTCGGTATAGAAAGCGGTTCCCCTGTTGTATTTACGGGTATAAGAAAAGGTGAAACTCTAGAGACGATTGAGAGATCAGTGAAGATGGTAAAAGCTGCGGGCATGAGGGTTGCAGCTTCGTTCATAGTTGGTCTTCCTGACAGTAATTATCAAAGCGACACGGAAAGTATTGATTTCGCAAGAAGGCTGAATCTTGATTCCGCGTGGTTTAACCTATACTGCCCCTTCATAAAGACAGAGGGTTATGAAATGCTTCTGGGAAACAGTGCCGTAAGATTCCTCCACGACTGGAAGAATGCGCCTATCATGTTTCACAATAGACGGGTCTACTGCATTTTTGAAACGGAAGATTACCCTTGTAAAGAGCGGATCAAGGCGTTTATGAAGGGAAACCTTCAGCTTTTCAACTACAATTTCGTAAGGGATTATTCAGTGGCTCCCTGGTCACCTCAAAGACTGTTTCCGTTGTTTGCATTTATCGTAAAATATGATGTAAGGAATATTCTCAGGCACATTTCAAGAATGACCCGTGGAGTGTTTTCTCTTGCGATGAAATCGTTGCGCAGGTGATCAGGTCAATCAGTGAAATATTCGGAAATTCGATAGAATTCCATATCCGGGCAGGAATTTGAACACCTGCCCGGATATTCATGCGAATCAGTTCAGTAGAATCAGTTTGCCTGTCGCGATTGAAGAACCACATTCAACACGGTACATGTACATTCCTCTTGAGACCGGTACACCTCTTTCGTCGTTACCATCCCAGATTACCGAATGCTGCTGCGCTGAATGAGTCTCGTTTGCGAGTGTTCTTACAGTACGCCCCGACATATCAAAGACAATGACGTTTACATTTTCTTCTACCGGTACGTTGAAATGTATAAGTACCGAAGAGTAGAATGGATTTGGTGAGGCGTGGCATTGAAGAACATTTCCGATCTCAGCGCTGCCGCGTGAATCTACTCCGGTAACAGAGGTATCGTAAGAGGATAGTCCGCTGTCATCCGTTCCGAACCAGACAACTTCTCCATCTCCCATACCGACTGTGTTAACTTCATTGTCCGCGAGGCCTTCTGTCTGTGTCCAGGAAGTCCATCCTGTACCATCTTCGAAACTGGCAACCCCATCCAGCGTGGAAACCCATACGATTCCCGAGTCAGAAACGCAGATATCAGTTACGTAGTTATTCGGCAGGCCGTCGGCTGTTGTATAGTTTGTCCATGTGGTGCCGGAGAAATGGCTTACGCCACCCATTGTAGCGATCCATTTGCCGTCGCTTTCATCAAAGGCTATGGCCTGGACATGGTTCTCTATAAGACCGCTGTTCCCGGTATGATAACTTGTCCAGCTGGAAGGATAATCGAACTTGCTTATGCCCTCTTCGGTTCCTATCCAGACAATATCCGCGTTGTCAACAAAGACCTGCAGACCGTCATCGTCGATAAGACTGCTGTTATCGAGATAGTAATTGGTCCAGGTGGA
>JAIOSX010000231.1 GCA_021107345.1 Candidatus Aegiribacteria sp. | reverse complement strand
TTCGGAAAGGGCTGTAGAGATTGCTGATGAACTTGAGTCCTGTTCGCTGGAAACGGGTCAGCCACCCGCTGAACTCACATCTGGACTTCTTGAAACGAGAAAAGAGGCACTAAGGGAGATACTGAGAGATACTCCGGCAGTAAGTGATGGCCTGCAGTCACTGGTATCGCTCTTCTCATCCTGTATAGGATGCCGCGGATGCAGAGAAGCATGCCCTTTATGCACCTGTGTTCTATGCGATTATGAAACCGCTCGTACAATGCATTCCCCTGAACTGGTCCGTGCAGAATCGAAGCGGAAAGGATCAATAAGGGTACCGGCAGGAACCCTCCAGTTTCAGCTTGGCAGGCTTATGCATATTTCACCCATATGCACTGCGTGTGGCCAGTGCAGCGATGTATGCCCCGTGGATATTCCTGTATCCGATATCTTTATAAGGGCGGCAAACCTTGTTCAGGAATCACTTGACTACTCCCCCGGCAGAGATACCGATGATACCCCTCCCATGGCAACCTTTGTAGAAAAGGAACTGCTGGACATAACAGACTGATCTATTCAGAAGCGGTTAAGATTAACCAGCAAAATCTATCTGTCCTGTTCTTCGATCAGGTAGTCGTAAGGCGCAGAATAGTAATCCCCAAGAAGATCTTCAGGTTCACCCTCAGCTTCAAGTGAATCTCTCCACTGGGAGTAGGACAGGGTACCTGCGCTTGCTCCGATGACTCGGAAAATACGCATCATACCTTCGATTTCCCATATGTAGCTGTCGGCTTCTTCTATTTCAAGAACAACCCTTTCACCGACATTGCAGGCCAGGTAATAATCCATAAGATGATCGGTGGACCAGAAGGATCTTAACTTCCCGTCCTCACCACTAATAACAGGATGAACGTAATCCCCGACTTCAAAACCGACGAAAACACCTCTTACAGTTGAGGTATCGTACACTACATTGTCCGGAACCTCAAAGTCATCTGCAACCACACCTGATAGAACAGCCAGAATGAATATCAGGCTCAAATTCAACCTCCTTTCTGCTTGAAAGGTTTTCCAGGTACTTGCAAAGTGAATATTGTTTCTAATCTGAAACTTCGCAATGGCAGGAAGGAAAGACCTACCTTTATCTCAGCCCTTTCAATCCTCATCCTGATTTACACTCTGTCCCATATCAGACGATTCCCCGCCATCTGACTCCATCAATATCAGTGCGAGTGGTAAAGTCAGGGGTAGAGGGGTTTGACGATAATGTACTTGTAGCTTAAACTACCAACATGAAAAACAACGACTACACTCGGCCATTGCAGGTTCTTGGCTTTACGGAGATCGAAGCTCTCATTTACGGTTATCTCGTCGAAAACTCCCCTGCAACCGGTTATCGGATCAGCCACGCGATCGGTAAACAACCTCCAAATACCTATAAGGCGATAGTCACTCTCGAGGACAAAGGAGCTATCATCGTGGAGGTGGGAGATAAAAAGCTGTGCCGGGCGGTCCCCCCCAAGGAACTGTTTGACAATCTCGAACAGCGATTCATGCAACACCGCCGGGAGGCCAGCCGTGCGCTAGAGGCTCTCTCCCGCCAGTCACCGGATGACGGCATCTATCATCTCAAAACCGTGGATCAGGTAATTCAGCGGAGCAAAACCATGCTGGAGCGAGCTAAGGGGATCGTCCTGTGTGACCTGTTCCCGGGCCCTTTCGGGCTGCTTGCGGATTCTCTCAGTGAAAGCGCAGCCAGAGGTGTACGCGTAGTATGTAAGGTCTATGACAATGAACAGATTCCAGGAGTGAAAACCTACCAGCTGACCGAGCGCGAACAAGCGCTGGACATCTGGCCCGGGCAACAGATCAGCATTATCATCGACAGCGAAGAATACCTGCTGGGATTACTCGCCCGGGATATGACGAGTGTTCATGAGGCAGTATGGAGCAACAGCACTTTTCTATCCTGCATCCATCATAACAATGTGTCAGCTGAAATCCTGTTCACGGCAATTAAATCGGGACATCCGGCCATGTACGCTTCAATCGAGGAAGAACTGAATCAGATATCACTGCTGACATTCCAGCCATCTGGCCTGGAGACGCTATCCCGGCGTTATCAATCCGCTCCCAGCTCGACTCACGAGGGTGGCACATCCTGAAACCCACCTGATACTCGACAGCCACTGCTTTCGATTAATCCAACTATTCAATCGCCTTCAACGGATGGATGAGTTTCTTACTGGAACCACCTGTCCGGACTACGCTCAGATGCAAGTTTATCTGCATGCGAACCGGAATTGTATTGACAATCATGTATTAGTTGCATATGCTACCAATATAGTAGAAGTGCTATTGCTGAATCTAACTACACAGAGGAGAAAACAATGAACAGACATAATGTTGTGACAATTGGCAACTCCATCATATGGGGATTAGTAATAATAGGGTGTTCGCTTGCGTTGAGGGGTACGGGAGCGTATAAGGAGATACAGCTAATTCTAGGAGCAGGCGCTGCGTTCTCACTTGTTCTCAATGGAAGAGCTGCAAAAAAATCAAAGGATAAGCTTGAGGCTTAACTTCTTGCAGTTCGGAATGGCTGGAGCATAAGCTCTCTATTTTCAAGATTGAAATCAAAGCTTTATCCTTGAATATCCGGACTTGACATCCGGATTTACAAGGTAATATTTCAATTATGATTAAAAGACCAGATCTGTTCAAATCACTGAATAGGTGTATTACAGAAAATCCTGTAACAACACTGCTTGGTCCACGCCAATGTGGAAAAACCACCATTGCCAGAACAATCTGTGAACCTGCCCCTGTTCATTATTATGATCTGGAGAATCCAGCAGATCGTTCCGGACTTGCGAATCCTCTAACGGCTCTTGGGAACATGGATGGCCTTGTAATTCTGGATGAGATCCACAGGATGCCCGAACTGTACGAGATATTGCGTGTGCTTGTGGATGATACATCTCACCACGCCAGTTATCTGATTTTAGGGAGCGCATCACCTGGAATAGTCAGAGACGTCTCTGAAACTCTTGCAGGTAGAATCGGTTTCGTAGACATGGGGGGATTCAATCTTAAAGAGATCTCTCCAGACAACTGGGAAAAGCGATGGCTCCGCGGTGGTTTTCCGAGATCGTACCTTGCTGCAGACGAAGACTCAAGTTTCAGATGGAGAGACAACTTTGCAAGGACTTTTCTGGAAAGGGATTTACGGCAATTCGGTTTCTCAATTCACCCAGAAAGCATGAGACGGTTCTGGATCATGGTCGCTCATTACCATGGCCAGATATGGAATGCTGCGGAGTTCGCCAGATCACTGGGTAGGGATGAAAAGACTGCAAGGAATTATCTCGATATACTTTCCGGAACCCTGGTCGTCCGTCAGTTACAACCATGGCATGTGAACATCAAAAAGCGGCAGGTCAAGTCTCCCAAGGTATACATCAGGGATTCAGGCATTCTTCATTCTCTCCTTTCCATAAGGACAAGAAGAGACCTTTTGTCACACATCAAAGCAGGTGCGTCCTGGGAGGGCTTCGCGCTTGAACAGATATTGTCGATCACAGGTGATAGAGATGCTTATTTCTGGTCTACTCATGGCGGCGCGGAGTTTGATCTTCTGCTCAGTCCTGAAGGAGCAAGACTGGGTTTCGAGTTCAAGTTCACGGATAATGTCCATACAACAAAATCCATGCGTATAGCGATTGAAGATCTGGAGCTAAAACACCTGTACATAATTCATCCCGGAGTCAGGTCTTACCAGATTGATGCGAATATCTCAGCCCTCTCCATCTCCAACCTGATTTCCAATTTGAGCGATATCATGAAGTTCACTGAAAACTGATGTCGATACCTTTCTCCTCATATGGAGATGTTACTTGATAATATAGATTATCGGATAATCATATTCATACTTAGGTATTCCCAGTATACCATATTCCGATATATGGAAATTCCAGTTTACTATCTCATCAATTTCTGGAATGATAGCTGTTTCGACAATTTCCAAGCTGTCGGGATTGATGATATCAAATACAACGACATCCTCAAATGCTCGCTGAACCCACAATCTGCCGAGACTATCCGTGCCAAGTTCTCCTATCATTGCTCTATATGGATACGGTTCCCATTTGATAGATCTTTCACCAGAAGTATTTGAGTATAAGGAACCTTCTATAAATGCCCTTTCTTCTGCTATATCTTCGATGGTTTTCTCAATGGCTGAATAAGGAAGCACCAGTGTATCCAGAGGAGTACCGTCTTTATCAAAGGAGTAGAGCAATGGCTCTGTTAAAGGATTCGGTGCTACAAATATGGTGCTATCAAGAACTGTGTATTTCACATAATGGTTAAGATCTATGGCTAATAGATCATCTGGAACATTTGCAATATGGTCTGCCTGATAGAAAAC
>JAIOSX010000286.1 GCA_021107345.1 Candidatus Aegiribacteria sp. | reverse complement strand
GGAAACCCCGTTCGGGGAGATTCTGGAAAAAGGTGGATAGAAGAACTGACCTCGTGGTATTTCCGTCTCCTTTCATGATAGAAAGAGGCTTTATCGGGGAAAGAGAGGGGCCGGTTGCAGTAATACCTCATCCTGTTGATACCGATCTCTACTCATCAAGGGAGGAAAGGGAAATATCCGAACCTCTTCTTGTTTCCATCGGCAGGCTCAGCCCCATGAAGGGGCACAGAACACTGATAAAAGCCCTGGAACTGCTGCCGGAGGAAGTTAAAGCGGTTGTTGCCGGGCCTTCAAGCCAGCAATCTGTCGATGAACTTGAATCATTTGCGCGAAGCCTCGGAGTGGAGAACAGGATAACTTTTGCCGGGAAAGTTAAAAATGTACGGGATCTGATTTCAAGGGGAACGATTGGTGTTGTAACAAGCCTTGGAAGTGAAGTTGTTTCCAGAGCGGGAATGGAGATGATGAGTTCAGGACTCCCCCTTCTTGCATCAGCCACAAACGGACTTCTGGACCTTATTGAGGATGGCAGAACCGGCCTGTTTCATTCCCCGGGGAACTACCGGCAGCTTGCCTTACAGGCAGCTTTCCTGCTCAGAAACCCCTCCATGACCACGAGAATGGGCAGGCGTGCCAGAAAAATGTGCATTGACAGATTCAGTTACCCCATAACGGCGGAAAAATGGAATCTCACCCTTATTGCACTGACTGAAGGGAACAAGATCCCTTTTTGCAGGTATCATCAGTAAAGTAGAAAGCAGGTTGTCATGACAGCAGTTCTTATTGTGATGAGTCTATTACTGTCGGATTCTCTGGAAACCGATGCCTCCTTCGAGGAATACCTTCCGAGATACGTTGAGAACAACGCTTTCGGACCGGGAGAGAGGCTGGAGTTCAGCGTTGAATACGGCATTATCAAAGCAGGAACAGCGGTTCTCGCAATTACCGGGCCGGAACAGTATGAGAGCCTCATGGCTTATAGAGTAACGGCAACTGCCAGGTCCAATCCAGCGTTCAGTACGTTTTTTGAGGTCAACGATGTCAATGAAGCTCTCCTGGATATAGTTCAATTCCATACCCTCAAGTTTTCAAAGAATCTGCATGAGGGCGATTTTGAATACCATGAGGAAGTATTTTTTGATCAGGACGCAGGGATGGTGTATTATCCGGAAGAGACCGATTCTTCACTTATGCAGATGGATATTCCGCCTCACGCTCTGGATGTCCTGAGCTGCCTGTATTTCGCCAGGACTCTTCCTCTTGAGGTCGGGAATACCTACTATGTGGACAGTCATGTAGATAATGAAAATTATCCCCTCGAGATCATCGTCCACGAGAGGGATCATATTAGGGTACCAGCCGGAGAATTTGACTGTATAATGGTTCAGCCTGCACTGAGATCACAGGGAATTTTCGATCAGCAGGGAGAAATCTGGGTCTGGCTTACAGACGATGAGAGACACATGCCTGTTCTTATGCGCAGTGCCATCGTTATTGGTGAAATCGTTTGCGTACTGGAGGATTACACCGTTAGCACTCCGATCGAAGTTGAAAACCCCGGATTTGATATTTACTGCGCGGAACCCCGGTGATCCCCGGAGTAGAACTCGCTCAGCGGGTTGATGAGGCAGCAGGGAAACTTGAGGAATCCGGAATAGATGCTACGGATAGAAGAGTACTGTCCAACGGTATCCGGATAACCTTTACCGAGAATGGCAGAAGCTCCGGTATCAATTTCTATTATTCTAAGAAAAATGGATTCTCTGTAGTTCCCGCCGGCGGTGACATTGATCTGTCGCAGAGAATAAAGGAAATCCTGTTGCCGGATTCAGTTGTAATGCCTGATGAAACCTGGACAGGTTCCGATGAAGCAGGGAAGGGCGATTACATGGGGCCGCTGACCGTGGCCGCAGTTTATGTAGATCGGCAGCGGGCTGATCAATACCGCAGTATTGGTATTACTGATTCAAAAGTATTGAGTAACGATTCCGTAAGGAAATATGCTGAAAGTATCAGAGGTTCTTCAGATGGCTGTTTCTCTATTGTATCTGTTTCCCCACTGGAATACAATGCCAGATTCGGTAAGCTTTCCAAAAAGGGAAAGAACAGCCTGGATCTGCTTGCAGAATGCCATGCCGAAGCCATCAGGGTGCTCCTCAGGAAAACTCCAGGGCCCGCGCGGGTTATCATAGACAAGTTCTGTAATGAAAAGCGGATTGCATATCTTCTTCCTGAAGGAGACTACATGCTTGATCTCCGGGTCAGGGGGGAGTCGGATCCGGCGGTTGCTGCGGCTTCCATACTAGCCAGGGATGCATACCTGGCCGGGCTCGATCGGATTTCCGAAAAATTCGGAATAAAAGCTTTGTCAGGTTCCGGAGATCAGACCGATAAGATTGCCAGGGAGTTTGTCAGGTCGTTCGGAGTGGATGTTCTGGACGAGATAGCAAAGGTTCATTTTAAGAACACATTGAAGGTATTGTCACTGTTCAGCTGAATTTCTTAAGGATGCAGGTCTTCAGCATGCCCTGAGCAGGAGGAGGATGTACCGGTAACAGTACCCATTTACTCGATTCTCTCCGAGCAGGCGATTACACTCGTAATTATTAGCGATTTACACCGATGCCAGTTCTTGACATATAAAGTGTATTCTCTTATGTATGCCGCTTGTATAGAGTGATATTATTCATTTAAGATTATTGCATTTGATTTGAAAAACCCCGAAAGGAGCTAAAGTGAGGTATTTGATAACCGGAATCCTTACTGCTTTCATTCTTGTACTTGCCGCTGGCTGCGGAGACGAGGCTGCCGAGGAAGCAAATGACGCAATCGAAGACGCTGTAGAAACTACAGAAGAAGCCATTGAAGAGGCTGAAGAAGCCTTGGAAGAAGCACTTGAAGAGGTTGAAGAAACCCTTGAAGAGGCTGAGGAAGTCTTAGAAGAAGCTACAGAAATTCTTGAAGAAGCACCTGTAGAAGATGCACCTGTAGAAGATGCACCTGTAGAAGATGCACCTGTTGAAGATGCACCTGTAGAAGATGCACCTGTTGAAGATGCACCTGTTGAAGATGCACCTGGTGAAGTAGTACCTGAGTAAATTCTGAATACTTCAACGATAGATCAGGGCGGTGCCTGCGCGCCGCCTTTTCCTTTTCTCACGAAATCCGCGATTCTGCTGACCCCGCCGCAAAGTAATTGTATCGATCCATCTCTGAACCAGTGTTCAGGCAGAAGCCCAAGATAGGGATACTTCGTGAATCTTCTGCCGATCAGCACCAGGGCTTTTCGTTCGATCCTGTTTCTGATCAGCCTTCCAGCGGCCTGGATTACCCGGACCATTCCCGGGATTGCCCATGTATGAATGAAAGCATCTCTGCCACGCCGGGAATAGCTTTCCGAAAGGAGTTTCATACGGAGGTTCATACCTGGAAGCGATGGCCCCACAATTATTGCTCCTAGAAGATTCTCCGAGCAGAGATCGATGCCTTCCGAAAAAACTCCTCCCGATACGGTTAGAACAAGCTGGTTTTCCGATTCGATACGTTCAATGAATTCTGCTCTGTCTTCATTACTCATTCCTGGAGTCTGAACGAGAAGCGGGATACCATTTTCCCTGAGATGAGCAGAGATCAGCTCAAGGTAGGCGTAGGACGGAAAGAACACGAGCCATGTACCCGGCATGGCAGAGTATATTTCACTTATCCTGCACGTAAGCAGGGCTGCTGATTCCCTTCTGCTTTTGTACCTTGTATCTATTTCAGAGCTGATCCATACTCCGAGATTCTCCACTGGAAACGGCCAGGCAATCTCCCTTGAAAAGGTCTTGTTTTCATCGTGGAAACCCAAAAGATATCCGAAATGATCGAAGGGGGTCAGGGTGGCCGAAAAGGCTATAGAGCTGTGACAGCTTTCAAGCCTTTCGCACAGGAATAAAGAGGGATCGGTACAGAACCACTGCAATATATGATCTCCATTCTCACACCGGAAAAGCAGGTGGTATCTGCTGTCCGAAACCCCGGCAATCTTCGAGAAATCAATGATTGCCTTGAATAACTCCCGCAATGATTCGGGAGGATCACGCAATTCACTTATATGTCTGATCCACCTGTCGGTGTTCAGGGGGATTTCGGTATCTGGCGGAAGTTCAGTCTCATCCTCCCCGGCATTTTTCAGAAAGATCGTCCACTCATCAAATCCATCAGTCAAGGGGCGGAGAAGTTTCCTTCTTTTCGAAGGGCAACTGCCATCTTCCAGAAGCTCCTCTATCCAGGAGAGCTTGATCTCAGGAGAATAGTAGCCCCTTGCCCTTGAAGGAAGATTCGCGGCCTCATCTATAAGAAGACAGCACAGCTCCGAAGTGTTTCTTTCAAGGAGGAACCGTTTCAGAAATACGTGCGGATCGAATACATAGTTGTAGTCGCAGATCACAATATCGCACTGCATGGCCAGGCATAGCCCCAGTTCGAATGCGCATACTCCTGCATGCTCTGCCCTGGCCTTAAGCACTTCAGGATCGATTACCTGAAGATCAAGAAGTTTCTTGATAACACCCGACCCGTTTATCTTTTCACGGAAATCCATGGCGTAGGGACAGTCATCAGGGAAACATCGTGACCTGCCCCTGTGGCAGATATGTGACCTGGCGGTTATGAAAATACCCCTCAGGGGTACCCCTTTATCGATGATTATCCTGAGTGTCTCGAGGACAATTAACTTGTGTGTATTTTTAGCAGTAAGGAAAAACAGCGTTAATCTCCGGGGCAAGGTTTTCTGGATTGCACCGGTGAGAATAGCAGCCGTTTTCCCTGTACCTGTGGGCGCCTGCATCATGAGATATCCCCTGTTATCAATGCAGTTTCTGACATCGTTCAATATTTCCTGCTGTCCGGGTCTCAGTGAATCGTACGGGAAGCGGAACCCATTAAGAGCGGAAACCTGAATATTTTTCCTGGCATCTTCATCTATAAGGAATTCCGCTGTACCCATGAGAAGATTCAGCCACGATTTTTCCAGTTCATCATCTGATAGATCGACAGGGAAGTAATGAGCCTCCGGTTCATCATTCTCCATTGAAAGAAAAACCAGGCTGGAGCTGATGGAATCAGCGGATAGCCCTCGCTCAGATGAAAGAGCCTTTGCATAGAAGTAAAGCTGAAGCGCGTTATTCGTTCTGCTCCTTATGGGATCAGAAAAATCCGGCTTTCCATCCATGGTTTTAATCTCCAGAAGTTGTACGGAATCATCCGATTCAAGAATCAGATCAAGCCTGCCCCTGATTCTGAACCTGATGCCCAGGATATCGAGTTCAAGACTCACGGGGATTTCCTTCTGCCAGCCGTTCTTAACCATGTTGCGCTGAAATGCAGAGTGTATCCTCTGTCTTGCATGGATATTAAGGGGGTTATCGGAGGGTACCAGGGAATCCGGCAGCCATCCGAAATTCAGGAGGTCACCTATTCCTGTTATAAACGTTTTTGCTTCAGGATCGTATCCGGTAATCATACGTTTACTATAAGCAATACAGAATACGCTGTCATCATGAAAAAACCCGCTCCGCGGAAAGCGGAGCGGGAATCATGTTTCTTTTTATGAGATTATTTCAGAAGCACAACCTTATGGATTCCTCCGGTTCCATCGATCGTGGAATACTTTACCATATATATTCCCGCTGGAGCCTGCGAGCCGCTGCATGTACCGTTCCACATGAACTCGTGCGAGCCTTCGGCAAGTTCACCCGAATGGAGTGTTTCTACAGCCCTTCCCGAAAGGTCATAAATGGTGAGTTCGAAATTACCTGTCACTGAAAGAGATACAGGGAAAACCATCGAGTACCCAGGGTTAGGGAATGGTGAACCGATGGTTAATACTTCTGAACCGGATTCACCGGTTATCCCGGTACCGTTTATGAAGCCCTGCTCCGGGTATCCGTTATGAGCTGTAACCATCCAGCTGAGTGAAGT
>JAIOSX010000013.1 GCA_021107345.1 Candidatus Aegiribacteria sp. | reverse complement strand
TTAGCAGCACGCTATTGATGAATCCTACCGCTTCTACAGCTACGGAGATGCCATGCTGATTGAACAGGAGTCCAGAAAATGACTGTCACCGCAAGAAGGTACGCACTGCTTAACAGAATATCACCTAAATTTCGACAGCTGGCCGGACTGTATATACTTGAGCTTGCTGTAATCTTTTCCTGGACATTCCTTCTGGATACTGTTTTTAACTTTATTTCAGGGAGCTGGTTTATTCTCCTGCCTGTCAGCTACCTTCTTGCAGTAAGTATGCTGGCATGGCTGGAACGGGCTCGTACAGGGTCCGGGGGACAGTGTCCCCTCGAGGCATTCGGCCTTGCCGAGATCGCTCTGAACGGATTCAGGCCTTCAGAGTGGCAGACTTTAATAAGGCTCCTTCTAACTCCTCCCTTTCTGCTTCTTTTGTGCATCGGACTGGTACAGTTACCTCGAACGGGAAAGACAATTCTGCAGATGATCTCAGGCACAAGGATAGTACCTCTTGATACAAATATGGACCCCAGGCCTGATGAGGAGATATACCGGAACAGGAAAAAAGCTCTGATGAAAGTGATTTCATATACCATGATTTCCCTGATGGTTGCAACTATAATTATCCTCGTTCCTCCGGAACTATCAGGATTCAGAACCGGGGAAAGAATTCCTTCCATTCACAGCCTGCCTTCGGCCGAAAGAGAACTTCTTGCCTCATATCTGGAAATGAAAGCAATGTATCCGGACAGCCTTGAATTCCATGTAAGGCTGGCAAGCCTTTTCTACAGAAACAACATGGAAGAGGATCTTATGCTTGAACTTGTGCAAATACGGAGACTTGATCCGAATCATTCCATATTAATACTTGAAGAAGACTTTTCGGTTACAATGGAAGATCTCATGATTGAGCAGGATTCCATTTTCTATGATTCCATACAGGTCACAGTTACGGAAGAGACCGCACCGCCTGCCGATGAGGATACCGTAACACAGGATCCAGCAGTTCAGGAGCCGGATTCGGTATCACCGAGGATTGTATCCTCCGATTCGATAGACGCACCGATGGATTCGGTTTCGACAATCGGTCCAATAGAGACACATGACCTTATTGAAGAGGATTCGCTGATCCTGCCGTCAACAGAAGATACTATCCCGAAAACGGAAACCCCGATAATCCCCCAGGATGAAAATATTCCGGAAGAGACCCCCGACATCATTGCCACCGAAGACACCACAACGGTTGTGAGCGTGGACAGTACGGAAACTTCCGGAGATATGGAAAGCACTGAACCTCCCGGAGATGTGGAAAGCACTGAGTCTACCGGAGATGTGGAAAGCACTGAGTCTACCGGAGATACAGAAAGCACTGAACCTCCCGGAGATGTGGAAAGCACTGAACCCCCCGAGACAACGGAAGAACCCCCGCCCCCAGATCCACAACCTGAACCTGAAGGGACTTAACACATCCCTTCGTTCAATCTTCTGGGAAGGTCAGGAAAAGCCCGAAGAGGCCTCCTGAGCCTTGCCCATGGTAAGGTAGAAACTCCGGCATTCATGCCTGTTGGCACTCAGGCAAGCGTAAAAACCGTCAGAAATTCCGATCTTCTACAGGATAACTGGCAGATGATTCTCTGCAATACATACCATTTATACCTCAGACCCGGCGCGGAAGTAATCGCTGATGCCGGCGGCCTTCACAGGTTCATGTCATGGGATAGGAATATCCTAACCGACAGCGGCGGATTCCAGCTGTTCAGTCTCTCAAGACTCAGAAAACGTTCCGAGGATGGTTACCATTTTCAGTCACATATCGATGGTTCCAGTCATCTCCTTACCCCGGAGAAGGTCATGGAACTCCAGACAATATTCGGGAGTGATATCATGATGGTACTTGACGAGTGCCTTGAACAGCCCAGCGACCGGGATCGAACTGAGGAATCCCTGGATCTTACCCTCAGGTGGGCTGAACGGGCCAGGAAAATACACACCGGAGGCCATCAAGCACTTTTCGGTATCGTGCAGGGCGGAGCTTATCCGGATCTCAGGAGAAAGTCTGCAGAAGCTCTTGCCGGAATGGAATTCGACGGGTACGCAATAGGGGGAGTATCCGTAGGCGAACCCAGAAACCTGATGATGAAGGCCGTCAGGTCCTGTATCGACCATCTCCCTGAAGACAGGCCGAGATACCTGATGGGAGTGGGAAAACCGGAGGACCTCGTCGATTTTGTCGCTCTTGGAGTGGATATGTTCGACTGCGTAGTCCCTACGAGAAATGCCAGGGGTGGAGCCTTCTTCGTTCCGGGAGGTCATATCAACATACGGAATGCACGTTTCAGAAATGATACCGCTCCGGTTCAGCAAGGCTGCCAGTGTTACACCTGCAGGACTTACTCCAGATCCTACATCAGGCACCTTTTCAATTCGAAGGAATGGCTGGCACCCATTCTCGCGACACTTCACAATCTCCACTATTTCTCTGTACTCATGGGTAAGATAAGGATGGCTGTCGAAGAACGACACTATGCCGCCTTTCGAAGGGAATGGCACAGGAGACAGCGGAATTTTGATCCTGGATTTTTCTGATGATTGCCCCGGAAGAGATCACTGTTGAGATAACCGCTCTGGGGAACAGAGTAGGAGGAATATCCTCCGGCCGGAGTGGAAAAACCGTATTCGTCCGCGGAGCCCTCCCCGGAGAAACAGTCAAATGCAGAACGGAAAAGGTCAGGAAGAACCTTATCGAGGCGGATCTGGTGGAAATCCTTGAGATATCGCCCCACAGAACTGATCCGTTCTGCAGCTGTTTCGGTGAATGCGGCGGCTGCTCCCTCCAGAACCTGATGTATTCAAGGCAACTTTTCTGGAAGCGGAACTGGGTAGAAAAGGCACTTGGGAGAGCCGGTATCGTTTATTCTGATGAACTGATGAATGAAGTTATTCCATCGCCTGCTATAAATGGCTACCGGAACCGTGTTTCCTTTGATATTGTGAACGGGAAACCTGGTCTTCACCGCTTCAGGGGAAACATTATGCCTGTCGATGGCTGCCCGCTGCTGAATAAAAGGGGGCAGAGGGCATTCGAAAGACTTCTTGAGGAACAGCTGGATGGTAACAGGAGAGTGTCGGTAAGAGCATCTGAGAAAACGGGTAAAGCCATGCTCGAATTTTCAGGTCCCTCAGCTCACGGTATTACCCACGGATGTGATTCGGATATCATCGCATGGAAAGATGGGAATGACTGGAAGATTGACCCACCAGGATCGGCATTCCATGAAATCGCGGGCGGTTTTACCTATCCGGTGAGGCCGGGTACGTTCTTCCAGGTGAATACAGGCTGCGCTGAAATTATCATCTCCATTGTAACAGGCTTATGTGGAGAGGACCGTAAGATCCTTGACCTTTACGGAGGCTGCGGAACCTTCGCTCTTCCTCTGGCTTCAGAGGGGGCTGAGGTAACCTCTGTCGAACTTAATCCTGATTCATCCGCATCCGGAAAAGAGGCTGCCGAACTCTCTGGAATCAAGGGGATTGACTTTCTGACTGGCAGAACGAGACATTTCCTGCTGAGTACCATACGGGCGAAACAGATCTGGGATACCATTATAGTCGATCCTCCGCGAGCCGGTCTGGGAATCAGGGTATCACGCCTTCTGCGAAGAGCCATCGCAAAGAGGATTGTCTATGTAAGCTGCAACCCCTTCTCACTGGCAAGGGATCTTAAGGAGATATGTGATGGCAGCTGGGCTGTTGCTGAAATACAACCTGTTGATATGTTTCCACAGACGGATCATGTGGAGACAGTGGTTACATTGAGAAGGAAGGAATAGAAATGACGGCAGCTGTGATAGCGACGGGACTATTAATAGGAACGGTCCAGCAGGCGGGACTGCCCCTTCAGGATCCTCTCAACTGGTGGATTTACATGCTGGAAACAGAGTCGGAAGCTATGCTGCCCGGAACATTTCCGCTTGTGGATTCCCACTTCCTTAATAATGACGATACATTAACAGGTTCCCTGGGAAGTATCGAGAGATTCCTTTTCAACAGAAGCGGTTCTCCAACTGGATCCCGGCAGGAAAGATCTGCATTATCACTGACAGGAACGGTTGCCGGGGAGGTGCTATATAATTCCGACAGTTTCGAGACCAGAACCGGGACCACAGCGAGGATTTTTGCCGATATCCTTCCGGGGCTCTATCTCGATGAAAGGCTCTCAATCTGGGCAGGTTCCGACGAGAGTCCCCCCGATTACTTCTCCCCATACCACGAAGGCATGGAGAAAGGAAGGCACCTCTATGTGGACTGGGGCTATCTCCGATGGGATATCGAGACCGTTTCGCTCAGTTTCGGAAGAATACCCCAGAAATGGGGCCCGGGCAGGTACACTCAACTACTGATCTCGGATAACAGTCCCCCTCTTGATATGCTGAAAGTTCAGTTCAATCTGTGGAACACATTGAAATTCACCGGATTTACATCCACAATAAACAGCGATTCCGGTACATACCTTACCACTCACAGGCTGGATATTTCTCCGCGGGAAAACCTTCGGATAGGTCTCTGCGAATCTATTCTCTTCAAGGCTGAAGGACTTGATTTCGCGTACATGAACCCTGTCATTCCCTGGTATCCCGTGCAGTGGAATGAACGTTTGGATGACAACGCGTTTTTCAGCTTCGACGTATCGTGGAAACCTTTCAGAGGCATTGAAGCCTACGGTGAACTCCTTATCGACGATATCCAGTACGAGAATATCGGCGAAAGACCCAACAAGCTCGGCTGGACGGCAGGATTGTCCGCGTGCTTCAACTCGCTTGATCTAGGAACCGTGATCGAGTATACCAGAATTGACAGGTACGTTTACAGCCAGCGGAGACTCTGTAACTACTACCTGCATCACGGAGAGATAATCGGCTCGGAGCTGGGTCCTGACGCTGACAGGGTAACACTGTCCCTCGGAACGTCAGCCGCCTGGCCCCTTCTGGGCGAGATCACCCTGGACCACACAAGACATGGAGAGGGAACCGTTACAGAGGGCTGGCCTGATTCGGCCTCCACCAGCAGCACTTTCCCTTCAGGAACAGTGGAGTACATTACCGGCGCAGAGCTGCACCTCGGATGGTATCCTCTGGATTTTCTTGAAATTCACGGAAACGTTGGAAATGAGTGGGTAAGGAACCAAAATCATGTCTCAGGTGAGTCTTCATCGGAGTTCTCATCATTCCTTGAAATCATCTACAACTGGTAAAGGCAGGGTTAAGTTATTGGATTGCCGTATATTCCCGGAGTACTGCCTTCAATGATCCTGGCATCGCAAATCCTCCGGAAGAATTCAACAGGTCCGGCGGCACCTATGACAGCGTAACCGTAGCCAGCCTCATTCATACTATGAAGTACAGCAATTACAACTGCCTTCCCGACACCTTTTCCGCGAAAGCCGTCATGAACACCTATGGGTCCCAGAAATCCTTTCGCGGTACAGTCCCAGCAGCAGAAACCGGCCAGCTCGCCGGATGCTCTATTTGCGGCAACGATTATGGTGGGGGGTACGGATCCGAAAGCAGCC
Source organism: Candidatus Aegiribacteria sp. (assembly GCA_021107345.1). Next base: position 3,328 of record JAIOSX010000013.1, on the reverse strand, counting down.
CCGGCTTCCGCCTTCCAGCCATTGCTGAAATTATCCCTGATAAACGACAGGACAGAGGGTGCCTGGTGAGAGAGCGGTCTTCCGACCCACAAACCATCCAGTTCCGGGGCAGCCGGCAGATCGTAAAGCGGAACCAGAAGATCAGGCAAATCAGCCCGCTCCTCCGGAAAGCAGCATCTCCCTGAGGAACATGAAACTGTCATTTCCGGTAATCATGTATACAATACTGAGAATCGTCCCCAGAGTGATGAGAGCCATAACGATAGCTTTGCAGGCATCCTGGCCCTTGACTGCTCCAAGCTGCCTGGGCTCGCGTCCCAGGTAGGCGCTTGCAGCGTACAGCTCCTCTCCTATGAGAGTATAGTCGCACGTTGTAATGAAAAAGGGAAGCTGGGTCACGGCGTCGGTACCAGCGATCTGGATCGCTCCGGAAAGCGACCCGGTCTCGGCAAGAAGAAGTGACTCGGCCCAGAACATCCCGAGGTAAAAATTGGTCGCAGGTCTTTCCCTCATCATTATGCCGTTGACTCCCGCAACAAAAGCGAACTGGCTGGTCGTCATGAAAAATACGGAATCTTCATTGTATGCATCCGGTCTGCCGGCTTCAAGGTAAGCCTGCTTTACTGTTTCAGTGGCCACGGTATAGACTATCGGGTCGCAGTTCGGAACCATCAGGGTTGTCTGGTATTCAGCTACTTTTCTGGCCACTCTGCCAAGTATGGTAAGACTTGCAATGGTGGCAACATCCGAAATGGTGGAAAGACCGGGGACGTACAGGATAGGTTTCCCCATCTCCGTTGCCCTTCCAATTGCCTCATCGATGGCCTCTATACCGGCTATGGGCCTGAGATACATCTGCTGACCCCTTTGAGCTTTTCCGAAGTAATAAAATATCATAAGAATGAAAAGCATACCGGCGACAAATACGGAAACTTCGCCGGTATTGAAGTATTCACCCCTTGAAACCACCGGGGAAACGAATATCTCTCCCATCAGTGTATCTCCCGCTACGGTAACGGTAGCAGGCCTGAACAGGTACTCAACTCCCGGTTCTATAACGTAATCAGGATCATATCCATCAACGATGAAGTCATCAACAATGGGTATCAGTTCTGTCAGTATGAGCCGCCAGCAGCTGTCAGGCTGGCTGACTTCCTTTCTGTAAATCAATAATGAAAGAAGGTTGTCAGTATTCTCGTGCGTTGTCAGATAGATATGCAGACCGTCTCCGGCGTCATTTGGTCTGTCCTGTACATCTGATATTTCAATAACAGGTTGAAGCAGAGCCAGTACAGTCACAAAAAGAGAAATCATCATTCCGAAGCTCCCCTCTCATTCATTCAAAATACAATACTTCAATGGCTTATTATGCCAACAAGAAGAGAGAAAAGGAAGATCGTTACTCTTCCCTCCGCGTACCCATGTATTTGTCCCCTATCAGCACCTTACTCATAACCGTAATATCACTGCGCCTGTGCCAGCCTGTCTTCTCATAAAACTCTATTGCTGTATTGTCAGTGTATATGAACAGGTGGGCTTTCTCTATTCCATCATTAATTAACGCATTCTCGGAAGCAGTCATGAGTTTCATGCCGGTTCCTTTTCCCTGCTGCGATTCATCCACTGCCAGATGATAAATATATCCTCTTCTTGAATCGTTACCGGCCATTACAGAACCAACTATTCTGTCATTCATAACGGCAACGAAGCAGTAGTCCCCGTTGTTCCTGAGGAAGTCCGCGAATCCCTCCGGGCTGTCAGCGCCTGTCATGGTAGTACCTGTAAAACTGTTCCACAGTTGAATCAGTGAGAGGTAATCATCTGCTTCCATGAGTTCTATTTTCATTCTGTTCCTTCATTGAGAACATCGCTGTATACATTAAGATGCTCATCAACGGTTTTTTCAATGCTGAAAAGTGATGCTCTTTTGATGGCATTTCCACTCATTTCTCTTGCCCTGCCTTTTTCAGCTAAAAGATATTCAACGGCATCGGCCATTTCACTTACTGAATCGGCATCAACCAGCAGGCCGCAGCTGCTGTCACTCCCCACCACCTCCCTGATTCCCTGAACATCAGAAGCTATCACGGGAATTCCCGAAGCCATAGCCTCAACCGCTGCTATTCCGAAACCTTCCCATGAGGACGGCATGAAAAACAGATCCGCCTTCTGAAGAAATACAGGAATATCAGAAACATTTCCAAGCAGCTCAACATTACCTGAAACACCCAGGCTCTCCACTGTTGTTCTCAATTTGCTTTCAAGTTTTCCGCTTCCCGCGATCAGATACCTCAGGTTCGAATGACCTCTAGCTGAAAGCTCAGAGAAAACCCTGATGGCGGTGAAATAGTTCTTCTGGGGAGTAAGACTTCCAACGGAAACAATTGTAAAATCATCATCCAGTTTTTTTGAATCTACAGGACTGAACCGGTCGAGATCGATTCCGTTGTATATGACTCTGAGCTTCCCTGAAACATCTGGCATCCATGCCCGCAGCTTGTCCGAAGCACCTTCACTGACGCAAATTATCCGCTGATAGATACTGTATGAATACCTGTCGGTAAGCTTGCCTAAAAGTGTTCCCCTCCTTCTGTTGTGGGTCTTATGCTCAGTGGTAATCAGATGTCCGGGAAGATCCCTGCTCTGGTGAACCAGGCATGTTACTATCTGGGCAGGGAAAAGATGAACATGAATGATGTCAGCCTTATCAAGACCTGTTTCCGCGACTGCAGCGGCAAGTCTCAATACGGTTCGGGGATCGTACGGAGACGACAATCCCAGTGAAAATACCTTCTCAGTCAACCATCCCAGCTTCGCTCCAGTCAGTGAGATGACTGTGCTTTCTTCTCCTCGAGACAGGTATCGAAGATGATAATCCTTTACCAGCTTCTCAGCTCCTCCGGTCTGAAGTCCATTAATTATCTGTACGATTCTCAATACTATCTCTCCTGTACTCAGACCACGATAAGGGGCATATCGACAGCAAGTTGATCATGCATGAATCTAACAAAAAGAATTTCCGGACAATTAACCATCAGACTATCCATTTATATACCTATGAACTTTCATTCGGACAAAGGAACCACTTCTTCCACTTCCTCAAGCATGTAAACAACAGGATACTGCTCGGGGTTGTTAGTACTGGCAACAATACCGTAGGGGCCGATCTGAACCGACCAACTGACAATATCCTGCCAGTCGGGCATGATCAGCGTGCAATCGTGCAGGTACTATCCGGTCTCGCTGAAGACATTGTAGAGTGTATCCACTCCACCACCCTTCACCCACAGCCTACCTGTACCGTCCACCATCATACTCTGTATAGATG
>JAIOSX010000260.1 GCA_021107345.1 Candidatus Aegiribacteria sp. | reverse complement strand
CTGCAAGGCGCGGATGATGGCGCATAGCAGGGCTATGTAACTGAATCCGCAACGCCGCAGGAGCGTCAAAGAACGAGTAGGATACATCATTTGATGCTTGACATGACACCTAGTGTCATGTCAGAGGAGGCTCACTACCAGGGCGCCCCATACGGTGAGAAGCACATTACCGATGGCGTATGGTACGGTGTATCCGATTACGGGCATAGAACTCTCCGAATCCTCCTTCACAGAATTCAATGCGGCGGTACACGTTCCAGCTCCTGTCATGGCCCCAAGCAGAAGAACCGGGTTCAGCTTCAGGGCATACAGACCGAAAAGCCATGTAAGCAAATGGGGAATGATAGTAAGACACATTCCGGCAAGGAGAATATTTATTCCCGCCTGCTGCAGAGCCGCCACAGCCCGAGGGCCTGCAGAAATACCCACGCATGCTATGAACAGGTTAAGTCCCAGGTTAGTGAATATCCATAGAGTAGGCACCGGTATACTTCCCCAAGTAGGTCTTCTGGATCTCAACCAGCCAAAGAATATCCCCGAAACCAGGACTCCACCGCCTACTCCCAGGGTTATGGGAATACCACCAACTTTGATTGCCAGCAGACCAGCCAGAGTCCCGACAATCAACCCGATTCCCACTGTAACCAGATCGGTAACCTGCGACTGTCGCTCCGGATATCCAATAGTATCAACGAGCTTCTCAACATCCGGTCTGCTGCCGATAATCCTTATTACATCACCTGTGTACAGCTTCAGGCCGGGACCCAGAGGGAGTTCGTGTCCCTGCCGGTAAATACCGTGCACAAAGCATCCCCTTCCGTATCTGCTGAATATTTCACTGAATGCCTGTCCATCCAGCTCTTTGTTGGTCAGACAGATGCTCAGAATTTCCCCCAGCATTTCGTTTATATACCTGTCATCCACCTCCGGACCAATAATATCGCAAGCTTTATAAATGCGCCTCCTATAGCCGGTAAGAACGACAACATCTCCCTTTTCAAACTGGAGATCATCCGTAATCTTTTCAATTATTCTGTTTCCTCTTTTCATCACTTCGATTGCGATGTAATCGGAGAACATTGACCTGACCCCGGCAACTGTGTTGCCGATAACTCCCTGATTTTCCACTCTGTACGCCCTCGGCATTACAAGATTCGACCAGTGAAAGGCTTCGATGGTGTCTTCAGCTTTCACAGAACCCATTTCAGCCTCGGCTTTTCTTGCTTCCGAGGGAAGATCGAACTTCCAGAGTTTCGCGAGAACCTTCAGCAGGATAATCAACCCTGCGGTACCGAAGATGTATGTCACTGCATATGCAACCGCCACATCGGATTTCAGGTTCATGGTTGAAGTTACGGCCTGGTTTGAAAGGTGGAGGATAGCTCCATCAGCTGTTCCAATAACTGAGGATTGAGTCAGAGCTCCCCCCAGTATACCTCCAGCGTAACCCCTGTTCAAACCGAAAATTTTTGCAAGCAGAACTGCCGCGATCAGTGCAAACACACAGAAGAATACCGCTATGAGAACGTACTTAATCCCCCCGCGTTTCAGTCCGCTGACAAAATCGGGTCCCACTCTGTAACCGATAGCAAAAATAAAGAACCCGAATGAAATGGTCTTGATCAGGCCAAGATCGTATTCCGTATTCCTCAGCACAAGAGCTCCTATTGCAATGGCTACAAGCAGTACGCTCGTGGTGGAGCCAAGAGAGAATGTCCCGAATTTGACCTTTCCTAAAGCGTATCCAGCGGCCAGGGCCATAAAGATCAGCAGAGAGGGATTATGCTGAAGGAATGCTCCAAGAACGCTGAATATGGAATTCATCTGGTTTTCTCCCACTCTTCTCTGTACTCGTCCAGCAGATCGCTTATACCTTTACCTATTGCCGCATAATCAGCTTTGAACAGGTTGGCCAGAGACACTCTTACTGACATTTCTGGCGCGTCAAAACCGCCACCGTCCATAAGAACAATTCCCTTTTCCTCGGCAAGTCTCCAGACGAAGTCTATCGGCTCGTGGGTCTTTTCCATCCAGCTGCGGAATTCCGTTCCATACCTCTGCAGGGCAAGTTTCTTGATATCGATGGTCGTATAGTAGCATGCGTAACAAGGAAGCTCCGGCCCTTCGGTTCCCAGGGCTTTGTAAAGGGTTTCATATCTTCTATGGACAATGTCCTGCATTTCCTTTTTGTACAGATGGCTGTCACTGTCCATCAGTTCCTGCAGGGAGAAGAAGACCATCATTACCTGCTGCGGAGTTGAAAGTCCGGATGTATGGTTCAGTGCAACGGCGCGGCTGTCAGCAACCAGTCTGTCGATCAACTTGATCTTGGAAGGGTCTGTCGCGATGGTCCTGTACCTATCATTCAACTCCTTTTTCTTCTTCTTCGGAAGGGCAGCTATCATGTCATCCATCACGTTATCTTCATAGATGCCTATGACTCCAAGCCTCCAGCCCGTTGCGCCGAAATACTTGGAGTAGGAGTAAACAAGAATTGTGTTTCTAGGCGCTATCGCCACCAGGGATTTGAAACCGTTTACAAAGGTTCCGTAGACATCATCTGTCAGAATAATGAGGTCCTTCCTTGTTGTTCTGACAAGCTCAGCGAGTTTCGTAAGGCTCCTGACAGCCATACTGACCGAAGCAGGGTTAGATGGATTTACAAGGAAGAAAGCTTTTATGGAGGGGTCTGTAAGCTTGTCCAGTTCCTTATCAGGATACTGCCAGTTATCATTCTCATCCTGCTCGACTTCGATCTCAACAAGTTGATAATCGTTAAGGACCGGAATTTCAATGTAAGGTGTAAATATTGGGGTTCCCAGCGCAATTTTGTCCCCGGGGTTAATCAAACCGTTTTCACTGAGTGTGTTGAAAATGTAGGTCATTGCAGCTGTGCCGCCCTCGGTAACAAAAATGTCCATCGTTCCATCCGGTGGGTCATCATCGCACATTGTGTTATTCATGTAAGCCCTTACGATCTCCTGAGTGTACTTAAGCACCCTGTCAGGAGTGGGGTAGTGGTCACCAAGGATGGCGTCCACCATTTCGCCAACATAGGAATCGCCGTCAAGTCCAAGTTTCGTGGTAACGTAGCGGAACGCATCTCTGAGGAAGCCAGCTCCATTCTGCTCAGCATGAATAGTGCAGAATTCAAGGAATCGAGCTGCTACTCCCTTTGAATCCGGCGAACCTGCAAGCCCGGGGCGGCTCATCACCCTGTGAGCCTCCTCAAGGGCAAAAGAACCGAACAGGAAATAAGCTTCTCTGGGTTTGACAGCAACCCAGTTCGGGTTACCTCTTCCAGCATTGAGCATCATTTTGATCTCTGGATTCTGAGTCATGGATATAAGTTTGTCCTTCAGCTCGAAAGGACTGAGGGGTTCGTACTTCTTTTCCGTCTTTGCTCTGTCCATTATTACGTCCTTAGCTGTTCAAGTCTGCCGCTATTGCATCCACAGGAGAAATGCTGCTATATAAGAAACCTTTTATTGACTTGCTCCATCACATGATTATTTAGAATATGCATCGGTGAATATGGTGTCAATAAGACATCTGCGGTATTGCTTCACCTGCATAGCGGAAGTAGATTTTAGGATACAATTTGAGGCGTAGTATCAATAGGAAATGCTATATTTACATATTCAGATGTACTTGTACTAATGGAGGCTGTTATGGTAACTGTCAGACCTTTCAATGGGCTTCGCCCTGTTAAGGAGCTTGCCGAGAAAATCGCATCTCCTCCCTACGATGTCCTGGACTCAGATGAAGCACGCGCTATTGTAATTAAAAACCCCCTTAGTTTTCTCAGGGTTGTCAAGCCTGAAGTTGACCTTGATCAGTCAGTTGATCTCTACGACTCAACGGTATATGAGCAGGGTGCATTCAACCTTCGTCACCTCATGGAGCATGGTGAGATGATACAGGAAATCAAACCTGCATTCTATTTCTATAGCCAGATTATGGGTGATCACTCGCAGGTGGGGCTGGTCGCAACAGTTTCCGCTGAGGATTACCGCAACAATCTTATAAAGAAGCATGAATTTACACGAAAGGTTAAAGAGGAAGACAGGATCCGCCATATTGAAACTCAGAATGCCCAGTGCGGGCCTGTATTTCTTACTTACCCTGATGTTCCGGAATTCGATGCCCTTCAGAGAAGGATTTGCGCAGAGACCGATCCGGAATACGATTTCAAGTCTTCTGATGGTATAAGACACATACTCTGGCTGGTTAATAAAGATCAGGATATAGAAACCATTGAGAGGATCTTCAGGGATATACCCTCCCTCTATGTAGCTGACGGGCATCACCGTAGCGCTGCAGGAACAATCGTTGCCGAAAGAAGACGCAAGGACAACATCCATCATATGGGTACCGAGGAGTACAATTACTTTCTAGCTGTGATATTTCCCAAAAGCCAGATGAAAATAATGGCATATAACAGGGTCGTTACCGATCTGAACGGCAATTCAGAGAATGAATTCATGGATATAATCCGTGAGAAGTTCAGAGTTACCGAAAATGCTGTCCCTTCTCCGGACTGCAGGCTGAAATACTCAATGTACCTTGATGGTAAATGGCATTGGCTGGAACCAAAGGATGGAAGCTTCCCGGCTTCCGATCCTGTTAAAAGTCTGGATGCGAGCATACTTCAGGAAAACCTTCTAAGTCCTGTTCTTGGAATCGATGATCCGAGAACCAGTGATCGTATCAAGTTCGTCGGTGGAATCCGTGGTACCGTGGAGCTTGAAGGACTGGTGGATTCAGGCAGATACAAGGTTGCATTCTCTCTTTTCCCCACGTCCATCGATCAGCTTATAGAGGTTGCCCAAAGCGGTAATGTGATGCCCCCTAAATCGACATGGTTCGAACCGAAGCTCCGAAGCGGAATGATTGTGCATCTACTATGAAAGTAACCATTGCACTATTTCTGGTCTGTATCGCTGTTGTCTCCTGCGGAAAAACCGACAGAGCTTCCAGTATCGTAACCGCTTTCTCAACAGCAATCTCCGATTCAAGCTACCAGGAGGCCTGGACTCTTATAACCCCACAGAGCCAGCAATGGTACGATTCCACTGCTGCAATCCTGCACGAATTCGGATGGATAGAATCTCAGGCGGCTGCGACCAGCCTTGCTGGTGACATGACAGAAGAGGAATTCCTCAGCCTGACGGGAGAGGATATCTTCGTAAGGATGGTCAACATGTCTGAAGATGTGCATAATCTTAGTACAAGCATCAGGTCTGTCAGTTATCCAGACAGCCTTGTTGGAGTTGTAGTTGTCAGAACGGACGGTGGCCTTCAGGAAATCATCGTCAGAAAAATCGGGGAGGAATGGCTGATCGACCTGACCAGCCTCACTCTTCCGGTTGAAGGAGGGTAAGCATAATGGTGGGAAAGAGCAAAGGCATTATCATTTTTTCGTTTATCTTCGGAGGAATCGGGATTCTCTTTCTTCTCTGGGGACTGGGTGTTTCCGTAGGTAAGTGGTGGCCGGTATTCTTCGCAGCGATTGGAATTGCATCCTTCGCCCGCGGTTTCCAGGAGATCGGTAATGTTGTTTTCGGCCTGCTTCTCATAGGCTGGAGTACCGCCGGAATAGTATGTCTTCATGCGGAAAAGCTGGGCATTGATCACGCGCTGCCGTTTTTTATAGGTGCTTCTATACTTTGGGTCCCGGTATCATGGTTTGTAGGCAGGCTTCTGAGTACAGACACTAAATAGAGTGATCTATTTGCGGACTACTCCTGCTTCCTGATAGCTGCATAGATCGTTGTGCCGAAGGGAAGCCCGTATTTCAATGAGAAGCGTACTTCAGATGTGATGATGCGCAACAACAGCGTGTTAACATGTTTCGGAGGAACCGCTATTGTATCGCTCTTCAACTCGCGGGCGGCAGAAAATAATCTGCGCAGCAGGCGGACAGGAGCGACGACAAAGAAGGACAGGAAATACAGGTAACTCATTTTCGTCACTTCAAAGCCGGATTCTTCCAACACCCTGGTCAGGGTTTTTCTTGTATACCTTCGCCTGTGCCCGAGAGCAATGTCATGCTGACCCCACAGAATGCTGAACGCAGGAACCGTTATTAGTATCCTGCCGTCATCTTTAAGAATCCTCCTGAGTTCGGCTAAACCTGCTGAAGAATTATCCAGATGCTCCAATACATCCAGACAGACAACAATGTCAAAGGATCCGTCCTTAAGAGGGATTTTTTCGATTCCGCATTCAATAACATTATCAAGTCCATTCATCCGGCAGAATTCCACCGCCCGGGTTGATATATCAGTACCACAGGTATAACCGATCTTATTAAGTGCTTTCAGATTTCCGCCTGTACCGCAGCCCATATCCAGTATTTCCGGGGTCTTCTTGTTAAAAGACCTTATAATTTCGATCATCAGTTTGCGTCTGCTGACGAACCACCAGTGCAAGTTTTCTACTTCATACATGTACCTGTATTCATCGGTCTTGAGAAAGCCGGTTACATCAGGGAGAATAATCCGGTGTCTGCTTCTGACCTGAAGGATATTGAAGAACATTCCGATGGAATCCCAGAATAATCTGACTTTTGCTTCATCAACATGGTGCCAGGATACAGGACCCTCCTTGATTTTATATCCCATCCTCTGGGCCAGATAAAGCAGCTCCAGATCAAAACCGAATCCGTCAATCTGTACTCTTGAAAACACGGGCCTGATCACTTCACGTCTGAATATCTTGAATCCGCACTGGGTATCGTAGATATCTCTGAAGAGAAACAGCTGCACAAGGAAATTGAAGACCTTGCCCATGGATTCCCTGTACCAGCACGTGTCCAGAACCTGATCTGAATCATGTAACACCCTTGAGCCGACGAAGATATCATAGCCCTCGTTCAGGATAAACTCCAGATTCTTCTCAATTTCATCCGGCTCTACAGCTCCATCTGCATCCATAAACAGGCAAGAATTTCCCCGAGCCTCAAGCAGTCCCTTTTTTACGCTGTAACCCTTGCCGCTGTTCATCTGTGATTGAAGCAGAAGAAAGTACTCGTACCGATGTTCATATTGAGCTGCAATACCAACAGTATCATCGGTTGAACAGTCATCCACAACGATCACTTCATAAGTAAGTCTGCTGTTGTTGCAGTACGTGACAAGTTTGTCAAGGAACACCCCTATGCGGTTTTCCTCGTTGTAAGCCGGAATGATAACTGAGACATCAATACTGTTTGTCATTTTCTCTTTTCAGTAACTCTATGTACAAATACAGCAGTAGCGCTTTATTCTGTCTAACTTGATCCGGTTCTGTCCTTTCCCTGTGGAATATCAAGACGGAATCGTCTGTCGTGAATCCGGGCAGCCCTGGTCTCAGGGCATCGCTCTCTCTATACTGGAAAGAGTTCCAGAAATATCTGAAAGCTCATCTGACACAGAACCGATATTATCTGCTATATCCCTGAGGTAGTAGCTGTCTCCGAAGCCGCTGGAACTATCCCATTCAGCGTACACCGCTCCGGGTGATATCAAGTATCCCACAAGAAATGCCGCAGCCAGTGCGACAAGAACCACACCGACTGCAAAGGCTTTCTCGAAACCGTTCTCGAATTTTACATCAACCTTCATGTCCATCCATCCTCTCAATGTGAAAATCATGTGGTTTGAGTAGATTTCTTACCGATCTTATTCAGCTTCGTTTACTTAATTGATAATGAGGGATTCCATATATGTCAGCCGTCTACTCCAGGCGACTGCCTTATTCGTCTTCCGAAAGCCTGGAATAATCCTTTCAGGGATTGTTTTATTCCAGGCAAAGCGGTAGCTCTTTTGAAAGACAACAGATACACTTCGGGCGGAGTATGGTCGTTAGACGAACCTTCAAACTTCAAATCTTTGATTCTTTCGTTCTTAGTAAAAAGAAGGGTGTTCTGCCGATACCAGAACTTTATTGCTGTATCATTCCATATACTCTTCCTGATAACATCAAATCCTGTATACCCTCTATCGCTGAACAGAGAAATCCAGTAGTCCAGCCATTGTTCGTTAATATGGCCCTCACCGGCCTGACCGGGAATTGCGGAAGAAAACAAAACAAAATCGGATAAACTCGTAAGTAACGAAACAAAGCCCTTTGCGTAACCTTGTGGTAAATGTTCTGCAACTTCAAGCGAAATCGCCAGGTCAAAAGTCCGGTCAATACCGGGTACACCTTCACTTAAAGTATGATTAATGAATTTTTCCTCTGGAATTTTCAGATATTCTCTGTTTACCCAGTCCCCATCAACCCCGCAAATATCAGCAGCCCCTCTTTGCCCAAGCACATAGAGCCATGTACCAACTCCACAGCCCAGGTCAACTGCGGATTTAATCTCCGGAATTACTCCTTGAACTATCGATAATATGGTTTCAGCTGCGTGAAGTGTATTTTTGTGCCGATTCTCGTAAAATTCGTTGTTGTACAGATTCATTTGTTATTACTCTTTCCACCAATTGTCCAAGCACAATGCTGGACGCTTTGTCAGAATATTGCGGACAAAAGGAGTTTCTTCGATTTTCTCAGTTCACAGGCTAATCAATACTTACAGGCTGCATTAAGTATAGAACCTGCTCGGAACCCAGAAACTCAATAAGGCTCTCAGATACTCCAAATCCCGGTAATTCCATAGCTCCGGGAAAGGATGGTGTCGGGTAAATGCGGACTTCCGGTACTTCATCAATATCCATTCCGGTAAGACCTGCAGCATAGTACACCGCATCGACAACTCCTCCGTACTCGTCGATAAGCCCAATTCCCAGGGCGTCCATGCCGGACCAGACCCTGCCCTGCCCTACGGAATCCACTTCTTCAAAGGTCATTCCCCTGCCTTCAGCTACCATTTCAACGAAAAGATTGTACCCGTCCTCCAGAAGATCGAATGTTCTACCCCTCTCTCTTTCAGTATACGGTCGGAATGAGCTGTTCATAGATGCCATGGGGGCTGTCGACACTTCCTCAATGTTTATTCCCAGACTGTCCAGTAAACCACCGAAGGAAAATTTGCCCGATATTATTCCTATGGAACCAGTAATGGTCATTCTTTCGGCGAAAATTCTGTCCGCTCCGCAGGCCATGGCGTAACCGCCGGATGCTGCCACGCCACCCATTGAAACTATTACGGGAATTCTACGGCGTACCCTCTCAACTGCGTGGTTCATGTCGGCGCTTGCAAGGGCATCTCCACCAGGGGAATCTATTCTCAGTACTATCGCCTGAACACCGGTCTGTGACGCGGCTTCCTGAAGGACATCACATATACTCTCGCTGCCCATGATCCTGCCGAAGGGAAAGGAAGAACCGCTCCCTCCCCTGTTAATAAGCCCTGTCGCAACAACTACCGCGATATGCCTGTTCGGTCCCCATTGGTCATCATCAGGTATAGATTCCGCATAGTTCTCTATTGAAACAATGGATATCTCTCTGCCCAATTCTTCGGAGATTTTCTCCTCAATCTGATCCTGATAACAGACGCCGTTCACCATTCCGGCTGTTACTGCTCTCTCCGCGGAATAGGGTCCGGCGTTCATGATAGTGTAAAGCTGGGCGGGTTCAAGCCCCGTACCATTGGCAACTCCTGCTGTCAATTCCAGCTGTAATGATTCGAGAAGCACAGAAGTAGCTCTTCTCTGTGCATCGGACATGTCAGAACGGGTCAGCATATCACTTGCGCTCTTATATTCCCCAATGTGCAGAAGGTCAGGGTAGATACCCACGCGATCGAGGAATTCCCTGAGGAAGAAAGTCTCCGATGCCAAACCGATGAACGAGATCTCTCCACAGGGATGGATCCAGATGCTGCTACCGCAGGAAGCCAGATAGTATCCTCCGTTGCTGATATATTCAACATAGAAATAGACTTTCTTCCCGGATTCCCTGATCCGCTGCAGGAGGTTTCTTATCTCCTCAACCTGTGCCGGGGAACCTGCTGATCTCTCAATATCGACTATCACTCCGGAAACGGAATTATCCGAAGCGATCCTGTCCAGAAGAAGTGCTGTTTCCGTAAAGCAAGGCTGAACAGAGCCCAGGAAAGGTCTCTGCCTGAGTTCATCGAATTGACCGGTCTCAAACCGAACAAATATGCCCGATGGCCCGAGCAGGTCCGGTCCGGGGCCGGTACTGAAGGTTATATCCCCCCTGGAAGAGGAATAGGAATAGTCATCATCGCTCGTTGCACCGTATGAAAGGGCGGCACTCCCAAACCCGGCTTCAAGACCCAGACTCAGGTAATCCTCTCCGGCATCAGCCCTGATGGAAAGTCCTTCCATGGGGCGAACTTCGACGCCGGCTGAAAATTTGTAATCCTCGAAATCCGTTCCGGTTTCCAGATTGGTTACAATCGTAAGATCTTCACCCAGCGGTCTTACCGCAAATCCGGCTCTGTATATGGCTTCCACTTCAGCATCACCGGGAAGATCCATTCCTCCCCTTCTCACAAGGCCGAAGCTGAACCATTCAATGGGGCGGATAATCATGCCAAGAGTGTAGAAATTCTTCCCTGAAAATGGGTTGACAATAACTGTTGGGTCGAACCAGGTGTAACCAACACCTATAGAAGCGATGTTTTCAAAGACATTCATGCTGGAGGAAAGGGTGAATCTCCTCATACTTACATCATCGTCCCACCACCCGGAAATACCGGCACCGGGAAATGCGATTGAAACCCTGTCGAAACCTTCAAAAGTGCTGTCGGATGCTGCCATGCCGAGCCGGAGCCTGAGGCTGTTTACGAAACTGAAACCAGCCGGGTTCACAAGTTCGGGATTTCCCGCTTCGGGGTAGGCTACCCAGTCGAATACTTCATTTGGACCCGGTGCAGAGTACGCCCCCGCCATGGATACAAGAAAGAACAGAACCGGAATAAGATTATAAATTTTCATCTTTCTCTCCCTTCTGATGGTAGATACCCGGGACAATTGCATTTGTTTCATCAGAAAGAAGAAGGCCGGAATACAGCTCCATAATACCGATCAGATGGGGTGTATTATGGGATCTTCCTTCAGTACCCTGCTGAGTGTGTAGGAAGCTGTATCAGCCTCCTCGTCAGAGAGAACAACAAAGACCCTGTTCCTGCTGGCAGCGATGTGCTTCACATCGATATGCTCTTTTGCCAGGGCGCTCAATGCAAGAGTCATGGTTCCTATAACCGTTTCACAAACGGTCTCCTCAAGGTCGAAACTGAGTATCGCTAGATTATGCTGTACGGAGATGCTCTCAATTCCAACCTTATCCTTTACTTCATTAAGAACTCCACTTGTCTTTTCAAAGCAGCCTTCGGCAACACTGAAGGATATATCTCCTTCTTCTCCTCCGTGTTTGGTGTTGAACATATGAAGAATGTTTATCTTCTTCTTTCCGAGTGAGGTAAAAAGCATACCTGCTGTACCTGGTTTTGTAGGTACCCCATGACAGGTGAAACGGATGATCTTTCTTCTTCTTGTCATAAGGATCTCGTTCATACTGTTTCCTTTCCTGCACCTTCACCGGTAATACCAGGCATGCCATTTACATTGAATCCAGGCTTAGCCCCGGGAAAACCAGTGAAACCATTCCTGCCGGGGGACAGCAATGCTGTCCCCCGGCAGATATATCACCTTACCGAATCAACCGCCAATTTGAGAGCTTCCTCAATGAGTTCAGGCGGCGGTTCCTTTATGAAACCTTCTTCCATCAGCTTGTTTACCAGGCTCCTGGATTCCATGATGTCCGCCCTTGCTTCCTCCAGAACCTGTTCCCTTGTTTTCTCAAGCCTTGCAACGCCGTCTTTGATAGCCTGCATGGCCACATCGGCTGCTTCTTCCGGGAAGACGTCCGCCTCATCCATGGTCGGTATAATGTAATCCGGGTTAAATCCCTTTTTCCGGGCAAAATTAGCGAGTGAACGTGCCGCGGCAACGGCCATGTTATCCGTGATCTTTCTTGCCCTTACCAGCAGAGAACCCTTCAATATCCCGGGGAATCCCAGTGAATTATTAACCTGATTGGGGAAATCCCCCCTTCCGGTTGCAACTATTGCAGCACCGGCATCCTTGGCCTCATACGGGTAAATTTCAGGAACTGGATTAGCGCAAGCGAATACAATTGCGTCCTTTGCCATGGATCTTATCCATTCATGGGGAATGAGTCCTGGTCCGGGCCTTGAAACTGCTATAAGAACATCGGATCCCTTCATGGCATCCGCATGGGTCTGGATCTTATCAGGATTCATGGACTGGCAGAGTTCCCATTTCCTGTAGAAGCGTTTATCAGCCCTTATGTCTTCCCTGTCGGTTGAAAGGCTGCCTTTTGAATCGAACATCACCATCTTCTTCGGATCAGCGCCTGCTGTTATTATCAGCCTGGCAATGGTTGTGTTCGAAGCCCCGGCACCGATGAATACTATCCGGACATCCTCCAGTTTCTTACCCACCACTTCAAGCGCACCAAGCAGCCCTGCAAGTGTAACGCACCCGGTTCCCTGGGCATCATCGTGCCAGACGGGGATGTCGCACTCCTCCCGAAGTGTGTCCAGAACCTTGAAGCAGTTCGGCTGGGATATATCTTCGAGGTTAATGCCGCCGAAACTTGGCTGAACCATCTTGACGAAATCGATGATCTTATCAGCATCGGGATTTCCGTCCTTATCGCGGTTGTCAATGCAGAGAGCTACAGCATCTACTCCTCCGAGGTACTTCATCAGGAATGCTTTGCCTTCCATGACCCCCAGACCGCCCGGGGGAGTACAGTTGCCGTCTCCCAGAACCCTTGTGGAATCGCTTACTACTCCTATGAAATTGCCCTTATTTGAAAGGTCGTACGCGGTTTCATTGTTATCCCGGATAGTAGTGGAAACCTTCGATACGCCGGGAGTATACCAGACGTTGAACCAATTGAACCCGTAAAGACCGGCCTTGGGGACGGTCATCATTTTTCCCTTGTAAAACCTGTGCATTCTGTACGCCAGTTCTTTCAGAAAAACGGTTTTTGCTCTGGCTATCTGTTCCTCAGAAAAGTCATCTGGAAAAAGATCACCAAGGTTGTTCAATGTCAGATCAAAATTGTTCATTTTATCATCCCATCAAAAGTAAAGATTGCTTCTATTCCTCACGCCGGTACTCTGCAACACCCGCCTCAAAGAGATCGTTTCCCCTCGTATCGTTAACAACGAACAGTGGCATCCTTTCAACTGTCAGCCTTCTTATGGCTTCAGGGCCAAGATCTTCGTACGCTATAACTTCGGCCTCCTTGACGGTAGAAGCTATTCCAGCAGCAGCTCCTCCCACAGCGGCGAAATAAATACCTCTGTTTTTTACCATCGAATCCCGGACTTTCATAGATCTTGGCCCCTTACCGATGGTTCCCTTAAGTCCGTGCTCAAGGAGAAGGGGGGTAAAGACATCCATTCTGTAGCTGGTTGTGGGACCGGCGGAGTTCATTACCTGCCCCGGTTTTGAGGGAGCCGGGCCTACGTAGTAGATAACTGCTCCCTTAAGATCGAATGGGAGCTCCTTTGCCTCCTCAATCAGCGCTACAAGTTTTTTGTGGGCAGCGTCACGTGCCGTGTATATCTCACCGGAAAGAAATACCTTGTCCCCGGATTCAAGACTGGAAATTTGTTTATCATCCAGGGGAGTTCTCAGTTCAACAGTTTTCAATTGGATCTCCTCCTGTCTTCCTAGATTATCGTTTCACCATGCCTGCTGACATGGCACTGAAT
>JAIOSX010000224.1 GCA_021107345.1 Candidatus Aegiribacteria sp. | reverse complement strand
TGGCAGGGGTGACGATCATTCTGGCGTAATCGGTTTTCAGCAGCAGCTCAGTCAGTGTCTCCATATCTCTACCTCGAAAAAGATTGTAGAAGTAATATAGCAGTATTCATGACAAATATACAAAGCACGTACAATACTTCCAGATATTGGAAGTATCTTACAAAGATCTTTCATGAACAATAATGTCAGAATTGTAGAATATTTTCTAATCTGTCCCTATAAGGGAATAATGCCCGAAGGAGTTTCCAGCAGAAACTCCACCTTACCAACAAACAGTCATCAACCGTGAAAGATGCTTATTAAGTCTTTCTTAACTCTTCGTTTGCCTTGAGGTGAAGTGTTTTCCTGTCCAGTTTTCCTGTTGCCGTTTTGGGCAGTCGATCCATTACAGTCCAGCGATCAGGGATTTTGTAGCGTGCCAGGTTTGCTCCTACAAACTCTTTCAATTTATCCAGATCCGGATTTGCAGCATCGGGTTCCCATTCGATGTAGGCTTCCAGAATGGCTCCATAGTGTGCGTCCAGGACGCCTACCACGCAGCTCTCCATAACATCCGGGCAGGAGTCAATGATATTCTCAACTTCATGAGGCCCCACATTCGACCCGCCATGAATGATTATCTCCCTCCTGCGTTCCAGGAACGTATAGAATCCGTCTTCATCGCATGAAGCCACATCACCGCCATGGAGCCATCCGTCCTGAAGTGCTTCTGCGGTAGGTTCCGGGGCTTCCCAGTATCCCACCATAACACTGTCTCCCTGCACGATGATCTCGCCTTTTTTACCCACATCTACATCTCTGCCATTTTCATCGATCAGCCGGACTCTGATGCCTTCGGCGGGTTTTCCAATTGTTCCATTGCGATTGGGACCGGATGAACGGTTCGAAAGATAGCCTTCACACTCAGTCATTCCGAAAAGCTGAAGCAGATCGCGCCCTGTCCGCTCCCTGAAACGCCGGTAGAGGTCCGGCGAACACTCATCACCACCCACAAAGCAGTTCCTGAAAGAGCTCAGATCAGTCTCTTTGCACATTGGGCTTTCCAGTACATCCAGCAATGTTGTAGGCAGCATCAGAGTGGTTTCAACGCGGTACTTCTCTATACACTGAAGAAGATTATCAGCCTTAAGCTCAGAAACCAGAACAAGAGAAGTTCCTGCCAGGAAAGTCGGAAGGGAAATCCCGGAAAGCCCCGCGATATAGCCGACCCCTGTTGATGCCATTGTTATGGTCTCAGGATGGATCTCCCTGGTATTTACCTGTATGCGCGCATTGGCAAGAAGAGAGAAGTGAGTATGCGTTACGCCTTTGGGTCGTGCTGTGCTTCCTGACGTATAGAAAATGATGGCGGGATCATCCGGATGCACATCAGAGTATTCGTGATCATCCCCTGCGTTGGCCATCTGATGATGAAGTGCCTGGGGGTGCTTCTGAAGGCTGGTGTCCCGGATCAGGATACGCTCAAGAGAGGGTACTTTCTGAACCATCTCTTTCGTAATATCTGTGAAAATCCTATCTATAATCAGCAGGCGGCACTCGCTGTGATCCAGGGCGTACTCGATCTCCTGTTCCTGGTAGCGTGTATTCACAGGAACTGCAATCGCTCCGATCCGAAAACAGGCGAAGTATAGAAATAGTATCTCCGGCCTGTTGGGAAACATGAAACCGACCCTGTCGCCATGCCCGATCCCGAATCCAAGAAGCATAGCTGCCGCTCTGTTGATATCATCGAAGAACTCACCGTAGGATATCGACTCGTTCTCAAAGAATATCACTGTCTTTTCCGGTGACTCCTGAGCATGGTTTCTGATCAGATCATAGAGAACTCTGGGCTCATCCATATTCATATCCTCTTCCTGCCGTGTGCCTTGTATCGATACTCCAGAGGCGGAGGAAGAAAGTTACTGAGCTACTATTCAGTGATTATTCGTACTATTCCCTTGGATGCTTTTTCTAGTAACTCAGAATGAACTGATTCCACCTTGGTGATACAGATAAGCACTACCATCTGTTTCCTGACTGTGAAAGAATAACAGACTATTCCGTTTGCTCCAGACATCTCACTGAGGCTTATCTGATGAATATCCAAAACGTCTTCAAATTCATTGGCGATTTTGCTGATCTTCCAGATCGATCGGGCTATGGTTGATATCTGGCTGGAATCCAGCTCTGAATCAATATTCACAGAAATTAAACTATTCTCGGTAGCCAATATAACAATCTTGAATTTGCCTTCGCGAGAAAGATGGTCAAGCTGCTTTTTTATCGCGTTAACCGGTAATCCAGAGCGATCCCTTCGACGCTCCCTCCTATTGAATACATTGAACTTCATTAAATATTAACCCCTTTCTATTAGAAGGATGATACATAATAAAAAGATACGGCCTTCTGCAACGAGAACAAGATCAATAAGACGACATCTTCATGCCTGAACATCCATCTCCTCTGGTCAATGGAAGATGACAGGGAGAAGCTGGAAAACTGGAGGTTTGACTGCATACGGCCAGGCCCAAAGCATGCGTAAGAGACAATCGGGGAAATCTGTCACTGGTGAAACTCCCTTGCAGGACGGATGAAATAAATACGGTACTATGGGAGGCTGTTGCGCGCTGGCGCACTGAAGCCAGGCGATTCAATCTGACCCCGCGTGAGATAGAACGAATGGAATCGGCCTTTGAGCACGAAGACCTCGCGCTTGCTCTTGGATGAACTTGTTATTTCTGAAAAGTATCAGGAAACAAATACAGTTATGTTTCGTGTTCAAGATATGCGATACAATGGCTGCTTGCATGAAAACTCAAAGCTGTGTATACTTTGATCGAAATATGGAATTACTAATTCCGAAACAGGTCTAAATATGGAAATAGTACCTCGATTTCTCAACGCGCCGGACAACATCAGCTTCTTTCTCTTTGGAGCAAGAGGTACCGGTAAATCAACATGGTGTCAGAAGAGTTTTCCAGATTCCGCTCGCCTGGACTTGCTGGCTCCAGATGTGCTTCGTGCTTATAGAGCACGACCGGAGAGATTGAGGGAATTCACACTCGGACAGCCATCCGGTACTGTTATTGTCATAGATGAAATCCAGAAAGCTCCCGAACTCCTTACCGTTGTCCATTCACTGATCGAGGATAAGCTCGGGTACTCTTTTGTGCTTACCGGATCCAGTTCAAGGAAGC